>DYRB01000202.1 GCA_020718945.1 Lamprocystis purpurea
TGCGCTCGATCGAGGGTGGGATTCCCAGAGCCTCGCGGTACTTGGCGACTGTCCGTCGCGCGACATTGATCCCCTGCTCGCCGAGAACGTCCGCCAGCTTGTGATCGCTCAGCGGCTTACCGGGGGCCTCGGCGGCCACCAGTTTGCGCAGCAGGGCACGGATCGCCGTCGACGAACACTCGCCGCCAGAAGCCGTGTTGACGTGGCTGGAAAAGAAAAACTTGAACTCGAAGGTCCCACGGGGGGTGTGCATGTACTTCTGGGTGGTGACCCGGGACACGGTGGACTCGTGCAGTTCCAGGGCATCGGCGATGTCGCGCAGGACCATCGGCTTCATCGCCTCTTCGCCGTACTCCAGAAAATCCCGTTGTAGCTCCACGATCTTGGTGGCAACCCTCAGTACAGTGTCGTTGCGGCTGGTCAGGCTCTTGATGAACCAGCGTGCCTCCTGGAGATGGTCCTTCAGGCAGGCATTGTCGGCAGTATGGTCGGCGCGCCGGATGAGCTTGGCGTAATCGGCGTTCACCCTGAGTTTAGGCGTAGTTTCCGGATTCAGCTCGACATGCCAGGCGCCCTGCCGACGCGACACCAGCACATCCGGGATGATGTACTCGGGCTGCATGTCGGCCACCGCCGACCCCGGACGGGGGTTCAGCGAGCGGATCAGACCCAGGGTGAGGGCGACTTCGCGCTGGGACAGATTGAGCCGCCGCCCCATGTCCTCCAGCTCGCCCTTGGACAGGCGCCGGAAATGGTGGGTGCACAGGGCGATGGCCGCGGCCCGCATGGGGGTATCCGCCGGGAGCTGGCGCAGTTGCAGCAGCAGGCACTCCTGGAGGTCACGGGCCCCTACCCCGGGCGGGTCGAAGGACTGGATGCGGTGGATGACCGCCTGGACCTCCTCGGGCCCGACCTGGTCGCTGCCGATGGTGGCCACCAGTTCCTCGATGTCGGCGATGAGGTAACCGTCGGGACTGATGGCATCGATGACCGCGGCGGCGATGGCCCGGTCGTCGTCGTCCAGGCGACTCAGGTTGAGCTGCCACTGGAGGTGGTCGTGGAGGGTGTGCGGGCTGCTCTGCTGGGCGAAGGGGTCATAGTCAGCGTTGTCGTCGCCGCCTTGGCCGGAACTGGGCAGGTAGCTGTCGAAGGTGTCGCCCCATTGGCTGTCCACCGGCAGCTCGTCGGGCATGCCCTGCTCCTCGCCCCGGACCTCCCGATCCTCGCGGGCCTCGGGCACCGGGACCGTCTGGTCCACCGGCTCGCGCCCGTCGCCCTCCGCGGCCAGGCCGGTGCCGTTGGTACGGTCGGCCTCCTCGGGCTCCTCGAGCATGAAGTTGGACTCGAGGGCGTCCTGGATTTCGCGTTGCAGGTCCAGCGTCGAGAGTTGCAGCAGCCGAATGGCCTGCTGCAACTGGGGCGTCATGGTCAGGGATTGACCGAGACGGAGCTGGATGGTCTGTTTCATGGGCGAAGCCCTGGGGAACCGGTACGCAAGATAAATGCCATGTCACGATTCTAGCGCATTTCCGGCCCTGCCCGGCATCACAGGGTGAAGTGCTCGCCGAGGTAGACCGCACGCACCTCGGCGTTGTCCAGCAGTTCGGTGGGTGTCCCTTCGGCGATCACCCGGCCGTCGTTGATGATGTAGGCCCGGTCGCAGATGTCGAGGGTCTCGCGGACGTTGTGGTCGGTGATGAGGATGCCGATGTGCCGCTGGCGCAGGTGCGAGACGATGCTCTTGATGTCCCCCACGGCGATGGGATCGACCCCGGCGAAGGGCTCGTCCAGCAGCATGACCTTGGGGTCGGTGGCCAGGGCCCGGGCGATCTCCAGGCGGCGCCGTTCGCCCCCGGACAGGCTCAGGGCCAGGGATTCGGCCACATGGGCAATCCCGAGGTCCTCGAGTAGATCCAGGCAACGGCGCTCCTGGGCGGGGCGGTCCAGGTCGCGGCGGGTCTCCAGGACGGCGAGCACGTTGTCCCGGGCGCTGAGCTTGCGGAACACCGACGGCTCCTGGGCCAGATAGCCCAAGCCCCGGCGGGCCCGGGCGTGCATGGGCAGGTAGGTGATGTCCTCCCCAGCCAACTGGATGGCCCCGGAGTCCGCGGCGATGAGCCCGACGATGAGGTAGAAGCAGGTGGTCTTGCCCGCCCCGTTGGGGCCGAGCAGCCCGACCACCTCGTCGGTGGCCACGCTCAGGCCCACGCCGTGCAGGACCTGACGGCGGCCGTAGCTCTTGGTCAGGTGCCGCGCCTGGAGGATGCTCACGGCCTGGCCTTGGGGCTGCCTGGGCTGGCCGGGCTGGCGGCGGGGCTGGGCGGCGGCTTGGGCGCCCCGTTAGGCTTGGCAGCCCCGTTCGGCTTGGCAACGCCGTTAGGCTTGGCCGCGGTGCCGGGCTTGGCCTCCGGGCCTTTCTCGGGGGTGAAGGTGATCTTGACCCGCCCTGTCCCCTGGGCACTGGCCCCGGCCTTGACCTGGGAGCGGGCCCGGTCATAGACGATGCGCTCGCTGGCGAAACGGTCGGTCGCCTGGGTCAGCTCGGCCTGGTCGATGAGGGTCAACTCATCCTTGTCGGCGTCGTATTCCATGCGTTGGGCATGGCCCTTCACCTCGCCCTTCTCGCCCTCCACGTCCTGCCGGTAGCGCACCGGGTTGCCCAAGGCGACGATGAGCCGCGGTCGGCGGTCGGGCTTGTGTTTGACGGTCACATGATCGGCGAGGATGCGCATGCTGCCCTGGTCGATCTGGACATTGCCGATGTAGAGGCTGGTGTCCTGGACATCGTCGAGCTCGACGCTGTCGGCCTCGATGTAGACCGGCTGCTCCTGGTCGCCCTCCAGGGCCAGGACCTGGGCCCAGGGCCCGGCCGAGCACAGGCACAGGGCCAGAAGGACCCCCCGGCCCTGGGCGGGCCGGTCCTGGGGCTTGGGCTGGGCGAGCTGGGACATGGGCATCCTGTGGGCGTAGCGGCCAGGCTGGGGTTCGGGAGGGCGTGATTATTGCACGTCGAATCGCCCGCGGGCGCGCCCGAGGAAGCGCGCCCGCAGGGCCTTGTCGGCAAACCAGACCTGCATCCCGGTGGAGCGCAGCCAGTCCGCATCGCTGTCGATGGCCACCGGCCTGTCGGTCTCGGCATAGTCCTGACGGGGCAGGATCAGCATCTCACTGGTCTTGAGGTGGACGGGCCTGGCCTCGCCACGGCCCTCGCGGTCGGCGCTCACCTGCCCGTGCAGCAGGACCCGGTCCCCGTCCCCCGAGACCCAGCCGGTCTCCGAGCGGATGTCCCAGGGGGGGCTGTCGGGTCGGTACAGGATCAGCTCCGGGAGATCGAGCTCGCTGCTGTCGTCATCGGCGAAGTGGCGCATCTCCCGGGCGCTGAGGCGGCGGGCGGGCTGCCCGGCGGGGTCCAGGACCATGGCGCTGAAGCGCTCCACGGTGTAATCGGGCTGCCGCTCCCGCTGGGCCGGCCGCGGCGGCTCGGGCCCTCGCCCGGATTGCTGCCACCAGGCCGCCCCGCCGACCAGGGCCAGGACCAGGGTCAGGATGCGTTGGCGGCCGGTGAAGGCCATGGGGCGGCGGCCGTCCAGACGGGGCCTAGAGGTAGGACTGGAGCATGGGGTCCAGGGTGCCCTGGGCGGCCATGATCAGTTCGCAAACCTCACGCCCGGCCCCGCGCCCACCTGGGGCGCTGGTCTGCCAGTGGCAGTGGGCGGCTACCAGGGGGTGGGCGTCGGCCACGGCGATGGCCAGCCCCACCTGGCGCATGACCGGGAGGTCCACCACGTCGTCGCCTACATAGGCCACCTGCGCATCGTCGATACCCAGGGTCTCCTTGATGTCGCGATAGGCCGGGCGCTTGTCCCGGTAGCCCTGGTAGACGTGGGCGACCCCCAGGCTCTCCATGCGGATACGCACCACCTCGGAGCGACGCCCGGTGATGATGGCCAGGATCACGCCGGTCTGGCGCAGCATCACCATGCCGTGCCCGTCGCGGGAGTTGAAGGCCTTGTATTCCTGTCCGTCGTCGCCCAGGAACAGGCTGCCGTCGGTCAGCACCCCGTCCACGTCGAAGACGACCAGACGGACCTGTTTGGCACGTTCCAGGGCGTCGGTGTGGCTTTGATCCGGCATGGGCGTGGGACTCCTGTTGAACCTGTGACGAGGGATTGTCCGCAAATGAACGCAAGTAAACGCAAATGAACAGGCGCGTGGCTTCACCAGCCGCAGCGTTCGATCATAGCCCGCTAGACCACCCCTGCGCGCAGCAGGTCGTGCATGTTGATAGCCCCGACCAGGCGGGCGTCCGCGTCCACCGCGAGCAGGGCATTGATCTTACGGCTCTCCATGACCTGCAGGGCGGCGGCGGCCAGGACCTCAGGGCGCGAGGTGACCGGGTTGGCGGTCATGACCTCGTCCACTGGGGTGGCGTGGATGTCCAGGTTCCGGTCCAGGGTGCGGCGCAGGTCACCGTCGGTGTAGATCCCGACCACATGCCCCTGGGGGTCCACCACCGCGGTCATGCCCAGGCCCTTGCGGGACATCTCCATGAGGGCCTCGCGCAGCAGGGTCCCCTGGAGTACCCGGGGGACCGCCTCACCCTCATGCATGATGTCCCCCAGGTGCAGCAGCAGGCGCCGCCCCAGGGTCCCCGCCGGATGGGAGCGGGCGAAGTCCTCGGCGGTGAAGCCGCGGGTCTCCAGCAGGGCCACCGCCAGGGCATCGCCCATGGCCAGGGCCGCGGTGGTGCTGGCGGTGGGGGCCAGGCCCAATGGGCAGGCCTCCTGCTCCACGCTGACATCGATGTGGACCTCGGCGGCCCGCGCCAGGGTCGAACCCGGGCGCCCGGTCAGGGCAATCAGCGGCACCCCGAGGCGCTTGAGTATGGGCAGTATGGTCAGGAGCTCGGCGGTCTCGCCGGAATTGGACAGGGCGAGTACCACGTCGCGGACGGTGATCATGCCCAGGTCCCCGTGGCTCGCCTCGCCCGGGTGGACGAAGAAGGCCGGGGTCCCGGTACTGGCCAGGGTGGCGGCCATCTTGCCGCCCACATGCCCGGACTTGCCCATCCCTAGGACCACGATGCGCCCCTGGCAGGCGAGCATGTAGCGGCAGGCGAGCACGAAGGCGTCGTCGATGCGCCCGGCCAGGGCGGACACCGCCGCCGCCTCGGTGCGAATCACCGCCTGGCCGAGCTGCTTGAGCTTGCGCTCGTCTTCCGGGGTCCAGGGGCGCTGGGCGGGGAGCCGGGTAGCCCCCCCTCGGTCATCGGGTGTCATCATCGTCTCGCGCTGCCCGCTTCGGTGAGGGGCCAAGACCCAGAGCCCGGCCTCGCCCTTGGCGGTTATCATGGCGGCCGTCCGACCGAATCCGGCCAGACTCGGGCACTGGGCTCGGGCGGTCGCATCGGCCAGCGGCATTCTTCCAGAGGCATAGCGGCGACGCAACCGGGGCGGCCGGGCGCTGCGGTGGGGGTTGAACCATGGGGATCGAGATAGCAGCCCTGGGCTGGGACCACCCGGATTGGCAGGGCAGCTTCTATCCGCCGGACCTGCCGGAGGACTGGCGCCTCGCCTACTTCGCCACCGCCTGCGACGCGGTCCTGGTGCCGCTGCCCCTCTGGCAGGGGACAGCACCCGAAGTGCTGGCCGGCTGGGCCGCGGAGGTCCCGCCGCGCTTCCGCTTCTATCTGGAGCTGCCCCCGGACGCTGGTGCTGCCGCGCTGAGCCAGGCCGACGCCCTGGGCGCGGCCCTGGCCGGCGGGGTCGTCATCGGACCCAACCCGGGCAACCCGGACTGGCCGGCCCGGGACCCCCAAGGTGCCCCCATCCTGGCCAGGCCCATCCCTGCCGGCCTCCTGGAGGACCCGCCGGAGGCCCTCGCCTGGCTCAGGGCCCTGACCCTGGACGCCGGGTCCCGCCCGGCCCTGGCCGTGCTCGTCGAAGGGCCGGCGGAAGACCTGGCCCACTATGGCCAACTGGTGTCCCTGGCCGGTCTGGGCTGAGGGTATAGGAAATCCAACCGCACGGCGGCTGGATGCAGGGGAAGGGTATAGGAAA
>DYRB01000203.1 GCA_020718945.1 Lamprocystis purpurea
CTGAGTCAGTCCCCGATTTGCGTTCATTTGCGTTCATTTGCGGACCCTTATTCTTCCCCAAGCCGAGGTCATGCACCGCTGGGGCGAGCGCGCCCGCCGATAGCACTCACCGGGATGGCCACCCCGCCCTCGATGGGCCTCTGCGTGGGCGCCCAGGCGTGGCCGTAGACCACCTCGTAGGTGGCCGGCAGACGGCCTTCTCTGCGATGGGACTCGTAGGCCGCCTCCACCGCGGCCAGGCGGCGCGGCCCCGTGAGTCCCCGCGGCCGCTCGGCGGCGGCGTTGTGGGCGCCGAGCACCTTGAGGTCGCGCATCAGGTCCCGGGCCCCGGGATAGGTCAGGGTGAGGCGCTCGGCGTCCATCACCGGGTCGGCGAAGCGGGCCCGTACCAGGCCGTCGCCCAGGTCGTGCAGATCGGCAAACGGGCTCACATGGGCATAGCCGTCCACCTGGGCCCAGGCGGCGCGCAGTTCTCGCAGGGTATCGGGGCCGAAGCTGGTGAACATGAGCAGGCCACCAGGGCTCAGGACCCGTTGCCAGTCGCGGAAGGTGGCGTCGAGGTCGTTGCACCACTGAAGGGTGGCATTGGAGACGATCAGGTCCACGCAGCCGTCGGCCAGGGGCAGGGCCTCGGCGTCGGCGCACAGGCACCAGGGCCGGTTGAACCAGCCCCCGCGGCGCCGGGCCAGTCCCAGCATGGCCGGGGCGAAGTCCAGGGCGACCACCCGCGCCTTGGGGTAGCGGCGCTGCAAGGGGGCTATGAGCTGGCCGGTCCCGCAGCCCAGGTCGAGGATGGTCTTGGGGGCCAGGCGGACATAGTCCAGGCGCTCCAGGAGCCGGGTCCCGATCTCGCGCTGGAGCACGGCGACGGCGTCATACCCCGGCGCAGCGCGGTCGAAGGACCGCCGGGCCCTGACCTTGTCGATGGGGCCCGTCATGGTTGGAAGGAGAAGAGTGGCCGCAAATGAACGCAAAGGGACGCAAATGAAACCGGGCTCAGAGTCGCTGCCGAGCCCGCCCACCGGGTGCTGCGCGGCAGCTCTTTGGACAGCGCTAACCTGCGGATCAATTGGCGTTTATTTGCGTTCATTTGCGGCCGAATTATCTCTTCGAGGATCACCTTGCACCAGCCTCCAGCCCGGCCAGAAAGGCCCCGATCAGGGCCCCCGTCTCGGCCGGATGGGACAGGAAGGGTGCATGGGCGGCGCCGCGAATGATCTCGATGCGGGCATCCGGCAGCAGGCCGGCAACCCCCCGGCCGACGGCGGCGGGGACCAGGGTGTCGTGGCTGCCGAACAGCCACAGGCTCGGGCAGGCCAGGTCAGAAAGACGTGGGCGCAGGTCGCAGTCGCGCAGTAGGTCCAGGCCCTGCTCCAGGGCCCTGGGGTCCGGGGCCGGGCGGGCGGCCAGTTCCCGGCGCAATGTGCGCAGGGTCTCCCGGGCCGCCTCGCTGCCGCGCACCTGCAAGGCCAGGAAGCGATCCAGGGTGACGGCCGGCTCGGCCAGCAGCCCGGCGTGGAACTGCGCCAGGGTCCCCCCGGCCATGGCCGCCGGCCAGTCCGGGGCCTGGACGAAGCGTGGCGTGGCGGTCATCAGGATCAGCCCGGCGACCCGGTGGGGGGCACGCAGGGCGGCGGCCAGGGCGACCATCCCGCCCAGGGACCAGCCGAGCCAGACCGAACGGGTCGGGGCGGTGGCCAGGCAGGCGTCGGCCCAGGCATCCAGGTCCGCGGCCAGGACCCCGGGCGCGGCCCCATGTCCCGGTAACTCGACGGGGACCAGTGGCCGGCCGGCAGCGAGGCCTGCCGCGAGCGGTCCAGGCAGTTCGGCCCAAACGGCGGCGTTCATACCCCAGCCGTGGATCAGGACCAGCCCGGCGCCCCCGCTCATGGCGCCAACTCCCAGGCCGCTTCGTCCAGGGACGGCAGTACGGCCAGGGCCCCGAGCAGGCTGTCCAGGTCCGCCTCGCTGTGGGCGGCGGACAGGGTCACCCGCAGTCGGGCCGAGCCCTCGGGGACCGTGGGTGGGCGGATGGCGGTGACCAGTATCCCCGCCGCCTCCAGGGTCTGGCTCCACAACAGGGCGCGGCGGTTGTCGCCCAGGATCAGGGGCTGGATGGGGGTATCGGAGGGCGCGAGCGGCAGGCCGATCTGTTCGGCCCCGGCTCGGAAGCGGGCGATCAAGGTACGCAGGTGGTCCCGCCGCCAGGGTTCGCGGCGGGCCAGACCCAGGCTGACACGGGTCGCCTCGGCCACCGCGGGGGGCAGGGCCGTGGTGTAGATGTAGGGTCGGGCGCGCTGTATCAGGGTCTCGATCAGGTCCGCTTCCCCGGCGACGAAGGCGCCGAAGGTCCCCAGGGCCTTGCCCAGGGTGCCAACCAGGATGGGGGCCTCCGCCTGGCCCAGCCGGGTCAGTTCCAGGGAACCGCGCCCGCCCTCCCCCACCACCCCCAGGCCGTGGGCGTCGTCCACCATCAGCAGGGCCCCGGCCGCCTGGGCCACCGCGGCCAGGTCGGGGAGCGGGGCCAAGTCCCCGTCCATGCTGAAGACCCCGTCGGTGACGATCAGGCGCGCCGGGGCGCTGCGGCGCACCCGGTCGCCGGGGGGCACCTCGCCCGGGCCAACGTCCGGCTGTGCTTGCCGGGCGCCGTTCCCGACGCGCCCTGCATGCCCCCCGTCCTGGGGGGCAAGCATCCGGGACAGGGCAACGGCGTCGGCATGGGGATAGCGGCGCAGCCGGGCCCCGCTGAGCAGGGCCCCGTCGATCAGGGATGCGTGGTTGCGGCGGTCCTCGAAGACCACATCATTGCGCCCGGCCAGGGCCGATATGACCCCCAGGTTGGCCATGTAGCCCGTGGAAAAGAGCAGGGCCCGGTCACGCCCGGTGAAGTCCGCCAGGTCCTCTTCCAGGGCCTGATGGGCGACGCTGTGGCCGCTGACCAGATCGGCGGCCCCAGACCCCACGCCGTAGCGTGCCGCCCCGGCCTGGAGGGCCGCGATCACCTCCGGGTGGTTGGCCAGGCCCAGGTAGTCGTTGCTGCAGAAGGCGAGCAGGCTGCGCCCGTCCACCGTCGGGCGCGGGCCCTGGGGACCGGACAGGACCCGGCGTCGCCGGTAGAGGTGCTCCCGGCGCAGACGCTCCAGCTCGGCGGCGAGGTCTTTCATGTGCAAGGCACCGTTTCGGCCGCAAATGAACGCAAATGGACGCAAATGGGGCCGGCTCCCAGGTCAGTCACCAGGCCCAGCAGGACTCTGCATTCATTCGCGTTCATTTGCGGCAAAAAAGGTCTTGCGGGTGCATAGCGGCGTCAGCTTGGCAATGAGATCGCCGCAGGCTCCGAGCGGTGGCAGACCCCCGGCGCCTCCCGCGGGTGGTGGGCCGCCTCCGGGGCCAGGCCCAGGCGCTCGAACAGGGCAAGGTCCCGGTCGGTCTCGGCGTTGGGGGTGGTAAGCAGGCGGTCGCCGTAGAAGATGGAGTTGGCCCCGGCCAGGTAGCACAGGGCCTGGAGCTCGTCGCTCATGGTGCTGCGCCCGGCGGACAGGCGCACATGGGAGGCGGGCATCATGATGCGCGCCGCGGCCACTGTGCGCACCAGCTCGAAGGGGTCGAGCGGGGCCGTGCCGTAGAGGGGCGTCCCCTCGACCTGGACCAGCATGTTGATGGGCACCGACTCCGGCGGCTCGGCCAGGTTAGCGAGCTGGCAGAGCAGGGCGGCGCGGTCGCGGCGCGATTCCCCCATCCCCAGGATGCCGCCGCTGCACACCTTCAGCCCCACCCGCTGGACCTCCGCCAAGGTATCCAGGCGGTCCTGGTAGGTGCGGGTGGTGATGACCGAGCCGTAGAACTCCGGCGAGGTATCCAGGTTGTGGTTGTAGTAGTCGAGCCCCGCCGCCTTGAGGCGCTCGGCCTGGGGGCCGGTGAGCATCCCCAGGGTAACGCAGGTCTCCAGGCCCAGGCCCTGGACCGCCTCGATCATGGCCGCCACCTGGTCCAGGTTGCGGTCCGTGGGGTTGCGCCAGGCGGCGCCCATGCAGAAGCGGGTCGCCCCCTGGTCGCGGGCGGCGCTGGCGGCGGCCAGCACCTCGTCCAGGGGCAGCAGGCGCTCGCGCCCCAGGCCGGTGTCGTGCCGGGCGCTCTGGGAGCAATAGCCGCAGTCCTCGGGGCAGGCCCCGGTCTTGATGCTCAACAGGGTGCTGACCTGGACCCGGTTGGGGTCGAAGTGGGCGCGGTGGACCTGCTGGGCCTGGTACATCAGGTCGCTGAAGGGCAGCGAGAGGAGGTCTTGCGCGGCGGCGACAGACCAGGTCCGGCGAGACCCTGGGGCTTGGTCCGAGTCTGGGGCTTGGATGGACAGGGGCATGGGCGGGGTCCGACAGGGGGGCAGAGGCGCCCGAGTTTACCCGAGCGCCCCGCCCTGTCAACCTCTGACCCACCGCGCGGTTTACCGCGGCGCCACCCGAATGACCCGAGCCGATCAGCCGGCCTGGGCGGCCTTGTCCCGGGCGCGCTGGCAAATACTGCGCGGGTCCGGATACTCGACCGCATCGACGATGATGTTAACGAAGTCCGCCAGCTCCCCCAGGGTCAGGGCGTCCATGACCTTGCCGAGCAGGGGTCGGGGGACATCGGCATAGACGGCGCTGCCGTCCTTGAGGTTGAGCACCACCCCCGCCCCCTCGTATTCGCAGTCGTCCGGGCCCTGCTGCTGGTCGTGGATGCTGTGGTCCAGGGCGAACATTTCGTCGTAGTAGCCGTCCAGGGTGTCCGCCAGGTCGTCGTCCACCAAGTCCTCATCGACCTGAACCAGCAGTTCCAGATCGCTTTCGGCCAGTGTCGGTTCTATACCGTGTTCGCGTAAGAATGCGTAGAAGCGCGCACAGGGCTCGGCGTTAAAAAAGACATACTCGAGCATATCTAGCCTCGCCCGCCTGGCGGTTGTCACTAAATGGACGTTTATACTGGGAAAACACACCCGGCGGCAAGGCCGCCCCAGCCTCCACACCGACCATGCCCCGACCCTGGCTCGAAGGACTGCTCCAACGCCTGTACCCGCCCACCTGTGTCCTGTGCGGGGGCCCGGGGGACGCCGGCTTGGATCTGTGTCCGGGCTGCCGGGCCGATCTGCCCCACAACCGCCACGCCTGCCCCCGCTGCGCCATCCCCCTGCCGGAGGGCCAATCCCCCGGTACCCTGTGCGGCCCCTGCCAGCGCCGACCGCCGCCCTATGCCGCCAGCCACGCCGCCTTCCGCTACGAGGACCCGCTGCCCGCCCTGATCGGCGGAGTCAAGTTCCGTGCCCGCTTCAACCTGGCCCGCCTGCTCGGGGCCTGCCTGGCGCAGGCCCTGCTGGAACAGGGGGCCGAGCGCCCCGGCCTGATCATCCCGGTGCCCCTGCACCGGCGCCGCCTGCGGGAGCGGGGCTACAACCAGGCCCTGGAACTGGCCCGGGTAGTCTCCGCCACCCTGGCCATCCCCATCGACACCCAGAGCTGCACACGCATAGCCCATACCAGCCCCCAGGTCGGGCTCGACGACCGCGAGCGCCGCCGCAACGTCCGCGGCGCCTTCGCCGTGCTGCGCCCACCCGAGGCCACCCATGTGGCCATCCTGGACGACGTGGTCACCACCGGCAGCACCGTGGCCGAGTTGGCCCTGGTCCTGCGCCAGGCCGGGGTGGCCCGGGTAGATGTGTGGGCGGTGGCGCGGACGCCTTGAACCCAGAAAGAGGAATTCGGCCGCAAATCACGCAAATACACGCAAATGGGTCGGTCAGTTAGGCAGAGTCCGAAGTCGTTCCACCGCCTCCCGGCCGTTGCCCACCAGAACCACCCGGGCCCCGTCGTCGGTCAGGTTGACCTCCAGCACCAATTGATTAAGGCTATGTCTGCATTAGGTGTTGGTCCGACCGGGAGGCCCACCGTGGGAGCG
>DYRB01000204.1 GCA_020718945.1 Lamprocystis purpurea
CGCGCCAGTTCAGGCTGATGAAGGAAAACATGCGGTGCTCGATCTTGGTCCACTTTAGGTCCTCCAGCAGGATGCGCGGCTCCAGCCGCGGCCGGTTCTCTTTGCCGATCCAGGTCAGCTCCAGTTTCTGTTTGGTGGTCATCGCGGTCCTAGGCGAGCTGAGCGATGCGCCAGACTGAGGTGGCCTGGCTGGCCATCCTCACCTGGCGGGCGGCGACGCGCTCCGGCGTCCATTCGGCGCAGTCTTGTGCTATCTGACGGGTGATCGCGAAGCCGCTCTGCTCGTACGCGGCGCGCTTGGCGGCGTAGGCGGCATTGCCCAGGTCCCGGTTCACGCTGGCCTGCATCAGGGTCATGTTGCCCAGGCGATAGGCCAGGGACTCGGCCTCCTCGTCCGTGAAGCTGTCCCAGCCCGACTGGGGGTTCTGGGGCAGGACGTGCTCAAGGGCCGTTCCCATGTCATTACCCATATCTCATGAATCTTCTCACGGAGACACGGAGACACGGAGAAGAGGCCATTAACAACAGGGCCTTACATCTTTAGCTATCAGGCTTGGACCATCGCCGGGAGCCGGCCGGGCAGGCTCTTGCGCGATGCCCCAGTCGATGCGGGGCAACTCGTAGCGGATGTCCATTGTTGTTTTTTCGGTATTTCCTTCTTCGTGTCTCTGTGTCTCCGTGCGAGATATTCTTTTTCCAGATATGGGTAAAGGTATGGGGCCGTTCCCTCACCCGCCCTCTCCCAGAGGGAGAGGGAGAATTGGAGCGCGCTCCCGGCGCGACTTTCTCGGCAAGGGTGTCGCTGGTGAAGTCGTAATCATGTTCGGGCACCAGATGTTTCTCCAGGGCGCAGAGAATGTAGCGGGCCACACGGTTGTTGCGGGACTGAGTGGTGCGGATAGTCTTGTCGGCAAAGGCGGTGCGAAAGGCGGCATCGTTGGGGTAGATACCGGCCATGGCGGAAAGGGCCGGGCCAAGACCCGGGATCTCGCCGCGGGCAATGCGCTCGGCCACCGCGTTGTAGGTGCGTTCCTGCTCGGCAGTGCCATAGCCGCAGATGACGTTGTAGCGCAGGGGGATGACGACGCAGGCACGCTGCAGACCGGCGAATTCACCTTCCGTGAAGGCCCGCATGGCCGCGAGCAGGAGGGGGAAGGGCTGGCGGACGTTGAAGGTGCGCAGGGTCCCGGCCAGGCCTTTCAACTCCCGCGACCAGTCGGAGACCTCCGGGGAAGACAGGGCCAGATAGGTGTCCAGATCCAGTTCCATATCGCGCAGGAGGGCAAAGACCGCGTCCCGGGTACGGACCTGGCCGCGAATAGTCGTGAACAGTTCGGCCTGACGGGTGAAGGCGCGGCGACTGTTCCAGTGCACCCGCAGGAAGTCGGGGAAGCTCTCCGCCCCCAGGCGGCCGACCATGGACTCCCAGCGTCCTTCCAGGGTGCGCAGCTCGTGGTCGTTCTGTCCGTGCCGATCCAATACCGAAAACAGATAGTTCTTGAGCAGGTCAGTGGCGGAAAGCCGCACCCCGCGGGCATTGAGGGTCTCGAAGACCTTGTAGGCGTTGAGCTCGTCGGTGACGGTGATGACGGTGAAAAAGAGCCGGTCGCTCAGGTCTTCGGCAAGCTGCGCCAGGCGCCTACCCTGGTCCCCGGGCTCTTGCCTCACCAGTTCGCCAATGCGTTTGTCGAACCACTCGAACGCCTGGCGCAACAGGTGTTCGGAGGCGCGAAACCCGCGCCGCGGCAGGTGTCCCAGGGGGACAAGGAAATCTTGGAAATAACTGTTGTTGTTGCGGTTCAGGACGAGCTTGGGGCGCGAGACCAGGGTAACGGGGTCGAGATAACCTATGTAGGTCTGCCGGATCTGGGTAAGCCTCTGGCCGTTGGCGTCTGACTCCTTTCCTGCATCGACCAGCCGTTGCAGGTGTTTGAGGATGGCCAGGATGATGATGGTGACGGTGGTCAGGCGCTGCTGTCCGTCGATGACCTCGAAGGTCTTGTCGTCGGGGGATTGAAGCACGAGGTAGCCCATGTAGTGGGCCGGCTCCCCATCGGGTTGCAGGGTGCCCTGGAGGTCCAGCCACAGGTCCTCCCATTCCTCGTCGGTCCAACTGTAATCGCGCTGGAACCGCGGGATGCGGTAGCTCAGGCCGTTGCCGATGAGCTTGCGGAAGGTGTTGTTCTCAGTCTTGAAATTGGTGGCGGCCATGATGCCTCCGCTAGAGCAGGAACCAGCGGACGGTGAAGAGGGTGAGATCCATAACTCGCTAGCTTGCCCGGGCGGCAGTCCCTAGTCCATCAAATCGACCTCGAAGCCACGGGCCTCCAGGGCGGTGCGGCGGGCTTCAAGATAGCGCTGAAAATGGGGCTGCCGAAGATAGGCCCCGGTGGCCACATAGTCCAGGGCCCCGTGGATGTGGAAGGCCTTGAGGAAACCGGCGGTGCGGAAGACCTCCAGACCCTGGGCGTCGAAGAAGACCAGGGACGGGGTGTACTCGATGCCCAACTCCGTGGACCAGTCCTTGAGCGGCAGTTCCCGCCCGTCCGGGGTCTGTACCGGCTCCCCGGACCAGGCGTTGACCACGGCGGCGTCGAGCCCGGTGAGGGACCAGGCGACGGGGAGCCGCCTCAGTATGTCCTGGTGCAGTTCGTCGCATGCGGCGCAGACGGGCTGCTCGAAGAACACCACCAGGGGCCGACCGATCCCAGCCCGGGCCAGGCGCAATGGGGCGGTCAGAAAACCGCCCTCGGCGTGGAGCTTGCCGGCGGCGGCCTGAGGGTCGGCGGCCAGATAGAAGGCCTGGAAGCTCTGGCCCTGCTGCTCCCGGCGCTGGGCCACATAGTCCAGGGCGATGCGCAGACGATGGGGAGGGAAATAGCCGTCGATACGCAGCACCTCACTGCCCCGCTCGTCGAGCAGCAACAGGGTCGGGGTGAACTGGACCCGAAGCCCGGCGGCGAATCCCTTCTCGGTGGTCTGGACGCCGTCGAAGCCGGTGACCTCCCGGTCCCCCCAGAGGTTCAGGGCCAGGACATCGAAGGCGCCCCGGGTCTGGTCGGCGATGGCCTGGTCACCGAACCCCTCCCGCAGCAGCTTGGCGCAGTAGGGGCAGCCATCCTGGTAGAAGTAGAGCATGACCCGCCGCCCGGCGGCGGCGGCCTCGGCGACGTCCTCCCGGATATCCAGAAACGATTCCTTGAACCAGGCCGGTTTATCCTCGTGGCCCGGGTTGACCAGGCCCTGGGCCAGGCTCCCATCCGGGGCCGCGGCCGTGGCCGACCCCGGCAGGAGTTGGAGCAGGGTGAAGGCCAGGGTGAGAGCGAGGGTAAGCGACGGTTGAAGAACAAGCGATACGTTCTGGACCGGGGGACGGGCCTCTGGCCCGTCTGGCGGGCGGGACGCCCGCCCCCCAGATGTCTCAGTTGTTTCTGAACTGTTCCTAAGGGCAGGCAGATGACACATGGTCGAACACCTCGGGACTAGCGAGTCGGCAGGGACCGGGGGGCGGCGCCCCCGGGGTACGCGGATCAGGGTCCAGCAACGCCGCAAGCGAGCTTAACACCGCCACGCACCCCACCAAACCCGCCTGGTCCAAGGGTGTCACCGGGGCCCCTTGCGCCATTTGTTGCGAATGCCTATCATCCAGCGCATCGAGGATGCTGCCCTGGGCCCTGCCCCGCAGCCCTCAAACCCCTTCCCCATTCGTCACCGGAGACCGCCATGACACCGCCTCTATCGCCCAGCGTTGCCGTTTCGGATCGCACCCAGTCCCCCCAGGCACAGGAGCCCCGGCGGGTCCCAAGCCAGACCCTGCTGGGCGGCGGCCGGCGCCTGATCATCGACCATGGGGGCGCGACCTATACCCTGCTGCTGACACGGAACGACAAGCTGATCCTGACCAAGTAGCCCGGCAGGCGGCACCAGCCCTGCCCTATGGTCATGCCATCGCCGCCTCTTTCGTGTTAGAACGGCACCCAAAGCCAACCTTGGGAGCCGCGCCATGCCCACTCTGTCCCTGTACTTCCAGAAGCCCGCAGACTGGGCCGACAGCATCCACGTCCACTACTGGGACCGGGTCCCCGGCGGGTTGGCCACCGACTGGCCGGGCCGACCCATGCCCCCGGATGTCAGGCCCGGTTGGTTTCGCCTGGAACTGCATGAGACCGGCGCCACCCACCTGGTATTCCACGACGGCCAGGGTCGCCAGACCCCGGACCTGTTCCGGGCCCGGGACGGCTGGTATGCCGCGAGCGGCCACTGGCACGACGCCGACCCCCTGGCCCCGGCAGCCCAGGGCGCGGCCCCGGCCAGGCCCCCGGCACAGGTACAGACCGCCACCGTGCCCCAACCCGCCCCCGTCGCTGAACGCGCCGACTTTCGCGAGGAGACCATCTATTTCCTCATCACCACCCGCTTCTACGACGGCGACCCGAGCAACAACTTCTTCTGTCGCGACCGCATCCGCTTCGATGGGGCCGGCCAGGCCGTAGACCCCCACTGGCGGGGCGACTTCAAGGGCCTGATGGAGCGCCTGGACTACATCAAGGACCTGGGCTTCACCGCCATCTGGATCACCCCCCCGGTGGAGAACCGCTCCGGGCTCGACTACCACGGCTACCACCCCTACGACTGGACCCGCATAGACCCGCGGTTGGAGTCTCCCGGGGCGACCTACCAGGACCTGATCGACGCAGCCCACGCCAGGGGCATGAAGATCATCCAAGACGTGGTCGTCAACCACTCCTGCCAATACGGCATCCGCGACCAAGTCCACATCGACCACCTGCCCATCAAATACTATGTCCCCCAAGGTTCCGAGCAGGGTCGGGTGAACCACGGCCCCTATCAGGGCAACCTGGGCAACTATGCCTGGCCCAACCGCGACGACATCGACAACCCGGTCGCCCCCCCATGGTATCGGGAGCGCCAGGCCCGGGACCCGGAGGGCCGCGAGCCCCTGAAGGACCCCAAGACCGGCGAGACGGTCCCCAAGCCCGGCTACAACCCTGGGCGCTTCTTCGGCGTGGACGCCAACACCCTGGACCCCAACTGGTACCACCAGGAGGGGTTCATCTGCGGCGGCGACTGGGAGAGCGCCCACCCATTGCAGCACAAGCACCTGGCCGGGGACTGCATCGATCTGGCCACCAACCGCCAGAACGTCAAGGATTATCTGATCGGGGCCATCAACCGCTATCTGGACATGGGCGTGGACGCCCTGCGCATCGACACCGTCAAGCATGTGGAGCGAGACAACCTGCTCGAATACGTCAATGCCTGGAAGGCCCACAAGCCGGGGCTTTTCGTCTTCGGCGAGAACCTGGTCAAGGGCTACGGATGGGGGGACATGGGCGGCGGGGACAATGGCCCCTCCCAGATCCGCCCCTGGTGGTATACGCGCCTAGGCCATGACCCCCGCGACCCCCAAGCCGGCGGCGATTCGGGCTTCTCGGTGCTCGACTTCGGCCTCTTCTCCACCTTCCGGGACACGGTGAGCAAGGGGACCTACGGCGGCACCGGGCAGATACTCTCCATGGACTGGATCTACGGCGACGTGACCAAACTCGTCACCTTCCTCCAGAACCACGACGTAGGCCCGGACAACGACTTCAAATACCGCTTCAAGGGCGAGGACTGGATGGCGGCGGCCGCCTACAACCTCATCTGGACCGCCCGGGGCATCCCCTGCCTCTACTACGGCGAGGAGATCGCCTTCATGCGCGGTGCGCCCCAGGACGTGGAAGGCGAGAAGGACACCCTGGACCAGACCGGCCGGGCCTATTTCGGCGACCACCTCACCGACGGACGTATCGCCGAGACCCAAGGCCATCCCCTGTACCGCCACATCCGGCGCCTGAATCAGGTCCGCCGCGCCATCCCGGCCCTGCAGAAGGCCCACATGACCCGGGTGGCCGAATG
>DYRB01000205.1 GCA_020718945.1 Lamprocystis purpurea
ACCCGCCACTTCAGTGACTTGGCCATCCCCAACAGCTAATGCAGACAGAGCCTTTGCTTATGGACCCAGCCGGGCCCTGGACACTGTTCGGCGCCCCCGGGCTTGGGCCCCGGGGCCGGGGCCCGTTTCCCCGACCCAGGCGCAGGGCAGCGGATCGCGTTGAGGCGGTCCGGGTAATTTGGTAGTTTGTCGGCCCATCCGGGCCCCTCCCAGTTTTCCCCTTCCCCCTATGACCAAGTACATCTTCATCACCGGCGGTGTTGTGTCCTCGCTCGGCAAGGGCATCGCCGCCGCGTCCCTGGGGGCACTGCTCGAGGCCCGCGGGCTCAAGGTCACCATGATCAAGCTCGACCCCTATATCAACGTGGATCCCGGGACCATGAGCCCGTTCCAGCACGGCGAGGTCTACGTGACCGACGACGGGGCTGAGACGGACCTGGACCTGGGCCACTACGAGCGCTTCCTGCGCACCCGCATGGGGCGCAACAACAACTTCACCACCGGCCAGATCTACGAGGCGGTGATCCGCAAGGAGCGCCGCGGCGACTATCTGGGTCGCACCGTCCAGGTCATCCCCCACATCACCGACGAGATCATGGCCAGCGTGCGCCTGGGGGCGGGTAAGGCCGACATCGCCATGGTCGAGATCGGCGGCACCGTGGGCGATATCGAGTCCCTGCCGTTCCTCGAGGCGATCCGCCAGATGCGCGTGGAGCTGGGGCGCGAGAGCGCCCTATTCATGCACCTGACCCTGGTCCCCTACATCCGCTCCGCCGGCGAGATCAAGACCAAGCCCACCCAGCACTCGGTCAAGGAGTTGCGCTCCATCGGCATCCAGCCCGACGTGCTCCTGTGCCGTGCCGAGCAGCAGTTGCCGGACGCCGAGCGCAAGAAGATCGCCCTGTTCACCAATGTCCCGGAGGCCGCGGTCATCTCGGCCGTGGACGCCGACAACATCTACCGCATCCCCCTGCTGCTCCACGAACAGGGCCTGGACGACCTGGTGGTACGCCAGTTCGCCCTGGATGTGCCCCCGGCGGACCTGACCGAGTGGCATCGCGTCCTGCACGGCTTCGACCACCCGGAACGCGAGGTGGACGTGGCCATGGTCGGCAAGTACATGGACCTGACCGAGGCCTACAAGTCCCTGTCCGAGGCCCTGGCCCACGCCGGGGTGCACACCGGGACCAAGGTGCGGGTGCACTACGTGGACTCGGAGGAGATCGAGCGCGACGGTTGCCAGCCCCTGGAGGGCATGGACGCCATCCTGGTCCCGGGCGGGTTCGGCGAGCGCGGCATCGAGGGCAAGATCTGCGCCGTGCGCTATGCCCGGGAGGGGCGGGTCCCCTATCTGGGCATCTGCCTGGGGATGCAGGTGGCGGTGATCGAATACGCCCGGGACGTGGCCGGGCTGGAAGGGGCCCACAGCACCGAGTTCCGGCGCGATACCCCCCACCCCGTGATCGCCCTGATCACCGAGTGGCGCGGCGAGACCGGCCGGGTGGAGCGGCGCGACGAGAACACGGACCTGGGCGGCAGCATGCGCCTGGGTGGCCAGAACTGCCGCCTGGAGCCCGGCAGCCTGGCCCGGCGGGTCTACGGCAGCCCGCAGATCCGCGAGCGCCATCGCCACCGCTACGAGTTCAATAACGCCTACCTGGATATGCTGAAGGACCACGGCCTGCGCTTCTGCGGCTGGTCCCTGGACGGGCGCCTGGTCGAAATGATCGAACTGCCGGACCACCCCTGGTTCATCGCCTGTCAGTTCCACCCGGAGTTCACCTCGACCCCCCGCGACGGTCACCCCCTGTTCCGCGGCTTCATCGAGGCGGCCATAGCCCAGCGCGGGCGCACCGCCGGCGGGGTGGCCTGATGGACCTGGCCGGCTTCGAGGTCGGGCTCGACAGGCCCCTGTTTCTCATCGCCGGGCCCTGCGTCATCGAGTCGCAGACCCTGGCCGAGGAGACCGCTGGCCGTCTCAAGGAACTGACCGCGGCCCTGGGCATCCCCTTCATCTACAAGTCGTCCTTCGACAAGGCCAACCGCTCCTCGGTGGCCGGGTTTCGCGGCCCCGGGCTGGAAGAAGGGCTGCGGATCTTGGAGGGGGTGCGGGCGAGCCTCGGCGTGCCGGTGCTCACCGATGTCCACGAGGACACCCCATTGGCGGAGGTCGCTGCCGTGGTCGATGTCCTTCAGACCCCGGCCTTTCTGTGCCGCCAGACCAACTTCATCCGGGCCGTGGCGAGCCAGGGTAAGCCGGTCAACATCAAGAAGGGCCAGTTCCTGGCCCCCTGGGACATGGCGCGGGTGGTGGAGAAGGCGTGCAGTACCGGCAACGACCGCATCATGGTCTGCGAGCGCGGGGTCTCCTTCGGCTACAACAATCTGGTCTCCGACATGCGCGCCCTGGCGGTCATGCGCGCCACCGGCTGCCCGGTGGTGTTCGACGCCACCCATTCGGTGCAGCTCCCCGGCGGGCGGGGCGACAGCTCCGGGGGGCAGCGCGAGTTCGTGCCCGTCCTGGCCCGTGCCGCGGTGGCTGCCGGGGTGGCGGGGCTCTTTGTGGAGACCCACCCGGACCCTGAGCACGCCCTGAGCGACGGCCCCAATTCCTGGCCCCTGGACCGGATGGGCGAACTGCTGGAGACCCTGATGGACATCGACCGCCTGGTGAAGGCGCGCGGTTTCATTGAGGATCGGCTGTAACGCTGGCAATTCCATTCGGCCGCAAATGAACGCAAATATGCGCAAATGAAGAGTGACATCCCCTATTTGCGTCCATTCGCGTTCATTTGCGGCTCCGATTTCTTTACCTAGGCTGACCGTTTCGCAGTTTCGCTACCCAACCGGAGAACACCTCATGTCCGAGATCATTGACGTCCGCGCCCGGGAGATCCTGGATTCCCGCGGTAACCCGACCATCGAGGTCGATGTCATCACCGCCGACGGGGCCCTGGGCCGCGCGGCTGTCCCCTCCGGCGCATCAACCGGCTCCCGCGAGGCCCTGGAACTGCGCGATGGGGACAAGTCCCGCTACGGCGGCAAGGGCGTGCTCACCGCCGTGGCCAACGTCCGCGGGGAACTGCGTGGCGCGGTCCTCGGGCTGGAGGCCGGCGAGCAGGGGGTCGTGGACGCCAAGCTGATCGAGACCGACGGGACCGAGAACAAGGACCGCCTGGGGGCAAACGCCCTGCTCGGGGTCTCCCTGGCCACGGCCCACGCCGCGGCCCAGGAGCGCGCCGTACCCCTGTACCAGTACCTGGGCACCGGCCCCTACCGGCTTCCCGTGCCCATGATGAACATCATCAACGGCGGGGCCCATGCGGCCAACAGCATCGACTTCCAGGAGTTCATGATCCTGCCCGTGGGTGCCCCCAGCCTGCGCGAGGCGGTGCGCTACGGGGCCGAGGTCTTCCACGCCCTGAAGTCGGTCCTGGCCGCCCAGGGCATGGTCACCTCCGTGGGTGACGAGGGCGGCTTTGCGCCCAACCTGGCGTCCAACGAGGCGGCCATCGGGGTCATACTCCAGGCCATTGAGAAGGCTGGGTTCCAGGCCGGCAAGGACATCTACCTCGGCCTGGACGTGGCCGCCTCCGAGTTCTACAAGGACGGGCTCTACGACCTGGCGGGCGAGGGCCGCAAGCTCGACGCCGCCGGCATGATCGATCTGCTGGCGGGCTGGGTGGACAAGTATCCCATCCTGAGCATCGAAGACGGCATGGCCGAGGGCGACTGGGACGGCTGGAAGGCCCTTACGGACCGCCTGGGGACGCGGGTGCAGTTGGTCGGCGACGACCTCTTCGTCACCAACACCAGTATCCTCAAGAAGGGCATAGACCTGGGCGTGGCCAACTCCATCCTCATCAAGGTCAACCAGATCGGCACCCTGACCGAGACACTGGCCGCCATCGCCATGGCCCACGCCGCGGGCTACACCTCCGTGGTCTCCCATCGCTCTGGCGAGACCGAGGACGCCACCATCGCCGATCTCTCGGTGGCCGCCGACTCCGGCCAGATCAAGACCGGCTCCCTGTCCCGCTCCGACCGGGTGGCCAAGTACAATCAGCTCATGCGTATCGAGGACCAGCTCGGCGACGAGGCCGTCTACGCCGGTCGCGGCGCCTTCCGCTGGCTTTGATCCGCGTGCCCCGCGGCCGGCACCGCCGATTTGACCGGCCGCGGGGCGGGGCATCGACATGCGCATCCTGATCCTCACCCTGGTCCTGCTGCTGGGCTGGTTGCAGTATCGCCTCTGGGTGGGCGAGGGCAGTTTGGCGGAGATCCATGCCCTGCGCGGTGACATTGTCCGGCAGACCCAGGACATCAAGGACCTGCGTGCCCGCAACCAGGCCCTGGCGGCGGAGGTCGCGGACCTCAAGGACGGCCACGCGGCCCTGGAGGAGCGCGCCCGGATGGATCTGGGGATGATCAAGCAGGGCGAGGTCTTCGTGCAGGTCACTGATGGGCCGCTTGCGGCCCCGGGTCCTGATCCGCAGGGCGAGGTCAAGGTTGCCCCCAAATCCCCGTCCAAGACCGAGCCCAAGGCTGCGGCCAAGCCCCAGGCTAGGCCTGTGTCCAAGCCGGCGGCACCGGAGCGGACCGCTGGCCCGGCCAAGGTGGGGGCCGCCCGGGAAGGGGGCCCGCCTGCCAAGCCGAAGCCGATCCCCAGGGAGACCCAACAGACGGGTGTGCCTGCAACGGCTGCGGCCAAGGCCGGGTCCAAACCGTGACCACACCAGTGCTGGACCTAGGTTCCGCCTGGTGGGGCCTGGTCCCGGCCGCCGGGGCAGGGCGGCGGGTCGGGGCGGCCATCCCCAAGCAGTACCTGGAACTGGGCGGGGCTGTGGTCATTGATCTGACCCTGGCCACTCTGCTCGATCACCCGCGGGTCCAAGGCGTGGTGGTTGCCCTGGACCCCAACGACGGCCACTGGCCGCACACCCGATATGCCGCTCACCCCCGGGTCTGGACCGCCGTCGGCGGGGCGGAGCGCTGCCATTCCGTGCTCAATGCCCTGGCGGTCCTGGCGGGCAAGGCCGCGGACGACGATTGGGTCCTGGTCCATGATGCCGCCCGGCCCTGCCTGCGCCGGAGCGATCTAGACCGGCTCATGTCCGTCCTGGCGGATGACCCCGTGGGCGGCCTCCTGGGCATCCCGGTGCGCGATACCATGAAGCAGGCAGGCTTGGATGGGCACATCCAGGCCACGGTGCCGCGAGACGGGCTCTGGCACGCCTTCACCCCCCAGGCCTTCCGGCTCGGGGTGCTGCGTCGGGCCCTGGGGGCTGCTCTGACCGCTGGACATTGGGTGACCGACGACGCCAGTGCCGTGGAACTGCTGGGGCTGCGGCCATTGCTGATAGAGGGCCATGCGGACAACCTCAAGATCACCAGGCCCGAGGACATTCCCCTGGCCCGGTTCTTTCTTCAACAGCAGGGGCGAACATGCTGATAGGTCAGGGTATAGACGCCCATCGCTTCGCGCCCGGCCGGCCCCTGGTCCTGGGCGGGGTCCAGGTCCCCCACGACCAGGGGATGGCCGCCCATTCCGACGGGGATGTAGCCATCCATGCCCTGTGCGATGCCCTGCTGGGGGCGGCGGGGTTGGGGGACATCGGGCATCACTTCCCTGACACCGACGCCGCCTTCGCCGGCATCGACAGCCGCATCCTCCTGCGCCGGGCGGTGGAGAGCCTGACCGGTCTGGGGCTCCAGGTGCACAACGCCGACCTCACCCTGGTCGCCCAGCGGCCCCGCCTGGCCCCCTATGTGGCCGAGATGCGCCGCATCCTGGCCGCGGACCTGGGCTGCTCCCCCGAGCGGGTCAATGTCAAGGCCACCACCACCGAACACATGGGCTTCACCGGGCGGGGCGAGGGGATTGCCGCCTTTGCCGTGGTGCTGCTT
>DYRB01000206.1 GCA_020718945.1 Lamprocystis purpurea
CCGCCTCCGGGGTCCGCCCGGCCTTGAAGTTGTTGCAGCGCACGCAGGCGGTGACCACGTTGTTCCAGCGGTCGCGCCCGCCCAGGCTGAGGGGCCGCACATGGTCGCGGGACAGGGCGCGCTGGGAGAAGCGCCCGCCGCAGTACAGGCAGAGGTGATCGTCGCGTTGGAACAGGGTGCGGTTGGTCAGCGGCGGGGCATAGCTGCCCTTGAGCTTGGCCAGGGCGTGGTGGTCGCCGTGGGTGGCAATGATGGAGTGGATGGCCAACTCGCTGCGCCTGCGGGTGGCGGAGTTGGTCCCGCCGCGCAGCACGAACAGGGGATCGCCGTAGGCGTAGGCGACCTGACCCAGGCAATAGAGCCTGGCGGCGGCGCGATAGTCCACCCACTCGAGGGGCAGCCCCGCGAGGTCCGTGCGTAATACCTGCTGGCTCAGTTGCACCATGGGTGGGCTACGGCTCGGAGTTTGGCGAGCATAATACACACTTATGGGGTCCGTTCAACACGGACGGGACCGGCCCACCCGGACCCGATGAATCCGAGGCTGACCCTGTTGACATAGGCGGAGGTCCTGTGGGTCCCCCGGCAAGCTGTGCACAAGGAGCGGCGCAGCATAGACGGCCCAAATCAGAGGTCAGAAACCGATATATCAGTCTTCGCTGAAAAGCATTACAAGATTGTTTATAAAGAGTTTTTTGCCGCAGGCCAAAAACTGGCCAACCTAACAGAACCGTAATAATGATGCGCCCCGGCGGGGCATCCTCAGGGCTTGTTCACAGACTTATCCACAGCGTCTGTGCACATGGCCGGCTTCTTCAAGGGCCTCAGGAACTTGTCACACATTCGTAAGGTCATCCCGAAGAATCCCCGCCAACTGGCATGCCATCCCCGATGGGCGGCAGCCCGCTGATGGGGTCGCCCAGGGCCCCTGCGGGCGGCGCCATCCGGGTCCTGCGGGTGGCGGTGGACCTGCCCCTGGCGGGTCTGTTCGACTACCTGCCGCCCCCTGGGCTGGACCCGGCGACCCTGACCCCCGGGACCCGGGTCCTGGTCCCCTTCGGCCGCGACCCCCGGGTGGGCCTGGTGATCGAGGTCGGCGCCGAGACGGACCAAGACCCAGGCAGGCTCAAGCCCGCCCTGGCCGTCTTGGACCCCCAACCCCTGCTCGCCGCGGCGGACCTGGATCTGATCGGCTGGGCTGCGAGCTACTACCGCCACCCCCTGGGTGAGGCCCTGTTCGCCGCCCTGCCCGCCCGGCTGCGCCGCCCCGAGCCCCTGCTCGACCCGTCCCGGCGCGGCCTTCGCCTCACCCCCACCGGGCTCGCCCAGGACCCGGTGGGCCTGGGTCGGGCCCAGCGCCAGGCGGCGGTGCTGACCCGCCTGGCCCTGGGCCCCGCGGCCAGTGCCGACCTGAGCCGGGACCTGGGGGACTGCGCCGCGGCCCTGCGCGCCCTGGCAGCCAAGGGTTGGGTCGAGCCCTGCACCCTGGGGCCGGCCGGACCGGCTCAGGCCCCGGTCCCGGGCCCGGACCTCAACCCGGAGCAGGCGGCGGCGGTGGCCGCGGTGCGCACCAGCTCGGGCTTCCGCGCCTTCCTGCTCGACGGGGTCACCGGCAGCGGCAAGACCGAGGTCTATCTGCACCTGATCCGCGACACCCTGGCCGCAGGGGGTCAGGCCCTGGTCCTGGTCCCGGAGATCGGCCTCACCCCCCAGCTCGAACGGCGCCTCCAGACCCGCCTGGGGGCCTCCATGGCGGTGCTGCATTCGGGCTTGAGCGAACGGGAGCGGGAGCTGGCCTGGCGGGCCGCCGCCGACGGCTCCGCCGCCCTGGTGCTGGGGACCCGCTCGGCGGTCTTCGCCCCCCTGCCCCGCCTGGGCCTGGTGGTGGTGGACGAGGAGCACGACCTGTCCTTCAAGCAACAGGACGGGTTGCGCTACTCGGCCCGGGACCTGGCGGTGCGCCGCGCCCAGCGGGCCGGCTGCCCCGTGGTCCTGGGCTCCGCCACCCCGGCCCTGGAGACCCTGAACAACGCCCTGGCCGGGCGCTACACCTGGCTGCACCTGACCGAGCGGGCCGGCGGGGCCAGCCCGCCGCGCCTGGACATCCTCGACATCCGCGCCCAGCCCCTGGAGGGCGGGCTGTCCCGGGTCCTGGTGCGCGACATCCGCGCCGAGGTCGAGGCCGGCAACCAGGTCCTGCTGTTCCTCAACCGGCGCGGCTTCGCCCCGGTCCTGACCTGTCACGACTGCGGCTGGGTGGGCGGCTGCCCCCACTGCGACGCCCGCCTCACCCTGCACCTGACCCGTCGCCGGCTGGACTGCCACCACTGCGGCTGGACCCGGGCCATACCGTCCGCCTGCCCGGACTGCGGCAAGGAGGACCTGCGCGCCCTGGGCCAGGGGACCGAGCGCCTGGAGGAGGAGATCGAGCGGCTGTTTCCGGGCGTCACCGCGGCCCGCATCGACCGCGACAGTACCCGCGGCGGGCGCCTGCCGGGCCTGCTGGAGGGGGCGCGGCGGGGCGACTTCCCCATCCTCATCGGCACCCAGATGCTGGCCAAGGGGCACCACCTGCCCGGGGTCACCCTGGTCGGCATCCTCGACCTCGACCAGGGGCTGTTCGGGGCCGATTACCGGGCCCCGGAGCGCATGGCCCAGCTCATAGTCCAGGTGGCCGGGCGGGCCGGGCGGGCGGAGCGCCCCGGACGGGTGGTGGTGCAGACCCGCCACCCCAGCCACCCCCTGCTCGCCGCCCTGCTGCGCGGGGGCTATGCCGCCTTCGCCGCCGAGGCCCTGGCGGAGCGCCGCGCCGCCGCCCTGCCGCCCTTCACCCACCAGGCCCTGCTGCGCGCCGAGGGGCGCAGCGCCGCGGACGCCGCCGACCTGCTGACCCGGGCCGCGGCCCTGGCCCGGGACCAGGGGACGCCCGGGCTGTCCCTGTGGGGCCCGGTGCCGGCCCCCATGGAACGGCGCGCCGGGCGCTACCGCGCCCAACTCCTGATCCAGGCCCCCAGGCGCGCCGCCCTCCAGGGGTTGCTGGCGGCATGGATGCCCGGGCTGCGCGCCCTCAAGGTCCCGGCGGGGGCGCGCTGGTCCCTGGACGTGGACCCCCAGGAACTGATCTGAGGCCGGGATTCCTGTATCCTTGGCCGCTTTCCCGCGATCCGGTGGGCGGACTTGGCCTAGGCCCCAGGGCATCGGTCGGCCGCCCGGAATCCATGGTCCGCAAATGAACGCAAATGGACGCGAATAGGTCCGGGGGAACCCTGGCGTGTCTGGCCTGCGGGCCGGCACGGTCGCCCTGACCCCAAGAATATTTGCGTTCATTTGCGGACCGATTTTTCCTCGCCACCGCTTCGCGCCACCCGCCACAGCGACAGGACCCCCATGAAGCAACAGGTCAAGGCCCTCCTCGCCGCCGCCCTGACGCGGCTCGCCGACGCCGGCACAGTGCCCGCCGACGCCGTGACGGACCCGCAACTGGAACGTACCCGCGACCCCAGCCACGGCGACTTCTCCACCAACGCGGCCATGGTCCTGGCCAAGCTCGCCGGGACCAAGCCCCGCGACCTGGCCGAGCGGGTCATCGCCGCCCTGCCGGCCTCGCCGCTGATCGCGAAGACTGAGGTCGCAGGCCCCGGCTTCATCAACTTCCACCTGGCCCCGGACGCCTACCTGGCCCTGGTGCCGGAGATCCTGACCCAGGGCCCGGCCTATGGGCGCAGCCGCATCGGCGCCGGCCGTCGGGTCCAGGTGGAGTTCGTCTCCGCCAACCCCACCGGGCCCCTGCATGTGGGCCACGGGCGCGGCGCGGCCTACGGGGCCGCGGTGGCGGACCTGCTCGCCGCCGTCGGCTTCGAGGTCCACCGGGAGTACTACGTCAACGACGCCGGGCGCCAGATGGACATCCTGGCCGCCTCGGTCTGGCTGCGCTACCTGGAGCTGGCCGGGGAGGAGATGGACTTCCCGAGCAACGGCTACAAGGGCGACTACGTCTGGGACATAGCCGCCACCCTGCATCGGGAGCACGGCGACGCCTACCGCTGCCCGACCGCCGAGGTCTTCCAGGGCGTACCCCTGGACGCCCCCGCCGGGGGGGACAAGGAGACCCATATCGACGGGGTCATAGACGCAGCCAAGCGCCTGCTCGGAGACAACCGCTACCGCTATGTCTTCGAGCTGGGGCTCAACACCATCCTGGACGACATCCGCGACGACCTGGCCCTGTTCGGGGTGACCTACGAACGCTGGTACTCGGAGCGCTCCCTGACCGAGGCCGGGGCGGTCAACCGCGCCCTGGAGCGCCTGCGCCACAGCGACTACGCCTACGAGAAGGACGGCGCCCTGTGGTTCCGCTCCACCGGCTTCGGTGACGAGAAGGACCGGGTCCTGGTGCGGGAGAACGGCCAATCCACCTACTTCGCCTCCGACATCGCCTACCACCTGGACAAGTTCGACCGCGGCTTCGACCGGGTCATCGACATCTGGGGGGCGGACCATCACGGCTATATCCCGCGGGTCAAGGCGGCCCTCCAGGCCCTGGGGGAGGACCCGGACCGGCTCGATGTCCTGCTGGTACAGTTCGCCGTCCTCTACCGCGGCGGTGAGAAGGTGCCGATGTCCACCCGCTCCGGGCAATTCGTCACCCTGCGGGAGTTGCGCAAGGAGATCGGGCGGGATGCGGCCCGCTTCTTCTATGTCATGCGCCGCTGCGAGCAGCACATGGACTTCGACCTGGACCTGGCCAAGTCCCAGTCCGCCGACAACCCCGTCTACTATGTCCAGTACGCCCACGCCCGGGTGTGCAGCGTCCTACGCCAGGCGGCGGACAAGGGCATCCCCCTGGAGCCCACCGCGGGGACCACCCACCTGGAACTGCTCACCGAGGACCACGAACAGGCCCTGCTCAAGGACCTGGCCCGTTACCCGGAGGTCTTGGAGGGCGCGGCCCTGGGAGAGGAACCCCACCAGATCGCCAACTACCTGCGGGAACTGGCCACCGGCCTGCACACCTACTACAACGCCCACCAGTTCCTGGTCCCCGATGCCGACCTGCGCGACGGCAGGGTCAAGCTGATCCTGGCGGTGCGGGTGGTGTTGCAGAACGGCCTGGGGCTCCTGGGGGTCTCGGCCCCGGAGACCATGTGACATGGGCATCGAGTACAAGGCCCGCCCGGCGGGGACGGCGGGCAGACCCAAGCGCCGCAACAAGGCCTGTGGCTTCTGGTTCGCCTTCGGGCTGGTGCTGGGCGGCTTCGGGGTCGGGCTCTACCTGATGCTCAACCCGCCCATCCAGGCCCCGGTGGCCGCGGCCCCCGAGCCGGCCAAGGCGCCGGGCGAGGCCCAGCCCGGCAAGCCGGTCCCCACCCCAGGTGCCCCGACCCGCTTCGACTTCCACGACATACTCCCGGAGCTGGAGGTCGTGGTTTCGGACAACGAGATGTCCAAGCCGGACCCCAAGCGGGCGGAGGACAAGAAGAAGGAGGAGGAGAAGAAGACCGAGGAGAAAAAGGCGGACGCCACCAAGAAGCCTGACCCGGCCAAGCCCGATCCGGCCAAGACCGCCGATACCGGGCCCGGCTCCTATATGGTCCAGATCGCATCCCTGCGCACCGCCGCCGACGCCGAGCGCCTCAAGGCCCAACTCGCCCTGCAGGGCATCCACGCCAAGGTCCAGAGCGTGACCGTCAACGGCAAGGACACCTACCACCGGGTCCAGGCCGGTCCCTACCAGGGCAAGCAGGCGGCCAACGAGGTACGCAATCAGCTCAAGGCCAAGGGGCTGGATACCATCCCGGTCAAACTGAAATAGCGGCGCGGGAGAGGGCTCGACGGGCTGGCAGTTCCGGGCACCCACTCGGCGCCGCCGACAGGTTCGCGCCGCTGTCGGCTGGCCGAG
>DYRB01000207.1 GCA_020718945.1 Lamprocystis purpurea
CGGCGCTCCCACGGTCGGCCCCCCGGTCGAACCAACACCTAACGCAGACATAGCCTTTGCGTATATCTGCGTAATTTGCGGCCGAATTTCTCTTCCTAGGCTGAAGAGTCAGGTCTCGCGGGAATGTGGGGCGTCGGGCGAGACTTGCAAGGCTCCATGGCGCTCCCGCCTTGTTCGCCGCCTACCGGCCCAGGGCGGGGCGAGCGCCGGTCTCAGCGGACCTCAGCCAGGCCGTTGCCGCGGGGGTCGCTGGCGGCCTGGACCCGCCCCTGGGCCCGGTCCCACCAGATCGCCTGCATGTTGCCGAAACCCGCGGGCACTGCCTCCAGGTCGTGGCCCAGGGCCGCCAGGCCGGCGACCTGGTCTGGGGTCAGGGCGGCGGGCTCGTACTGGATGCGGTCGGGCAGGTACTGGTGGTGCAGCCGCGGCCTCGCCACCCAGTCTGCCGGGGGCTCCCCGGCCACCGCGGCCAGGATGCCGTGCAGGACCATGCTGATGATGCGGCTCCCCCCTGGGGTGCCGAGGATGGCGACCCCGGCCTGCGACTCCAGGAAGGTCGGGCTCATGCTCGACAGGGGGCGCTTGCCCGGGGCCACCGCATTGGCCGCCCCGCCGGTCAGGCCGTAGGCGTTGGGGGCCCCGGGGCTGGCGGAGAAGTCGTCCATCTCGTTGTTGAGCAGGACCCCGGTCCCGGGCGGGACCAGCCCGGAGCCGAAGGGGGTGTTGATGCTCAGGGTGGCCGCCACCCGGTTGCCCTCGCGGTCGAGGACGGAGAAATGGCTGGTGTCCGTTCCCGCGCCCGTCGGCACGGCACAGCCGGCGCTCGGGGTGGCCCGTTCCGGGTCCAGGTCGCGGACCAGCCCGGCGGCGTAGACGGGATGGGTGAGGCGCTCCACCGGGATGGCGACGACCCCCGGGTCGCCCAGATAGGCGGCACGGTCGCGGTAGGCACGGCGCATCACCTCCGTCAGCAGGTGGGCGCGGGCGACCGGGTCCAGGGCGTCGAGGTCGAAGCCGGAGAGCATGTTGAGCATCTCGGCCAGCAGAATACCCCCGGAGGAGGGCGGGGCCGCGCTCACCAGGCGCCAGCCACGGTAGTACGCGACCACGGGTGGGCGCTCGACGACCCGGTAATCGGCCAGGTCTTCCAGGGTCCAGATGCCACCGGCGGCGCGCACCCCGTCCACCAGGGCCGCGGCGACGGGGCCGGCGTAGAAGCCGGCCTGACCGTCCCGGGCCAGGGCATCCAGGGTCCTGGCCAGGTCCGGCTGGCGGATGGGCTCGCCCTCGGCGGGGGCGGCACCGGCGATGAGGAACTGGCTGGCGGCGGCCGGGGAGCGCAGCAGGGCCGCTGCCCGCCGTTCCGCCATTCGGACGTACTGGGCATAGGCGGGGAAGCCGTACCGGGCCAGGCGGATGGCCGGGGCCAGGCTCAGTGCCAGGGGCAGCCGGCCATAGTGGGTCGCCAGGTGGGCCAGGGCCGCCGGGGCCCCGGGGATGCCGGCGGCCAGGGCCCCGTCCAGGGACAGTCCGGGCACGGGGCGCCCCTGGGGGTCGAGGAACAGGTCGCGGCCGGCGGCGAGCGGGGCCCGCTCCCGCCCGTCGAGCATGACCTGAAGGCCGTCTGAGGCCCGGTGCAGCAGCCAGAAGCCGCCGCCACCGAGCCCGGAGTTCTGCGGCTCTACCACCGCGAGGGCGGCGGAGACGGCGACCGCGGCATCGAAGGCGTTGCCCCCGGCATCCAGAATCTCAAACCCGGCGGCGGTGGCCAGCGGGTGGGCGGAGGCGATGGCCGCGGCGGGCGGGCTGGCGCCGGTGTCCGGCGCGGCCTGGGCCCAGGTCGGGGGCAGCCACAGGGCGATCAGGAGCCATCCCAGGCGAGCGGCGGTGCCCCGGGATGGCCTGGGGACTGTCAGGTGTGGGGGCGGCATAGGGGGTTGCCGAGCTGTTGCGGCCTTGGCGCGGTGCGGTGGCGGAGGGGTACGGGTGTGGGCGGGGATGGCCCGGCGCGGACCCGGTGGCCGCGCCGGACGGCTGGGCTCAGGCCTTACCGGCGGTGATGCGCTCGTACTTCTCCGTCAACTCTTCCTCCGTCTCCTCGTGGGCCGGGTCCTTGATGATGCAGTCCACCGGGCAGACCTCGACGCACTGGGAGGTCTCGTAGTGGCCCACGCACTCGGTGCACAGGTCGGGGTCGATGACGTAGATCTCATCACCCTGGGTGATGGCGCCGTTGGGGCACTCGGGCTCGCACACGTCGCAGTTGATGCATTCGTCGGTGATGATCAGGGCCATGGTGTTGCTCCTTGGTAGAGGGCAGGTGGGGGTAAGAGCGGGAACGGCGGAATCTTATCCAAACCGCTGGCGCAATGCAGCATGAACCTCAGCGGAGACGAAGGCCGACACGTCGCCCTTGAGGCGCGCTATCTCGCGCACCAGGGACGAGGAGATGTAGGCATACTTCTCCGCCGGGGTGAGGAACAGGGTCTCGATGTCCGGGGCCATGCGCCGGTTCATGCCGGCGAGCTGGAACTCAAACTCAAAGTCGGACACGGCGCGCAGCCCGCGCATGATCACCGGTACCCCGAGGTTGCGGGCAAAGTCCACCAGCAGGCCGGAGAAGGCGACCACCTCGATGCGGTCCAGGTGGGCCTCGTCGATGCAGGCGCGGATCAGGGCGACGCGCTGGTCGGTGTCGAACATCGGGGTCTTGTGGGTGTCGGCGGCGACCGCCACTATCACCCGGTCGAACAGGCGCGAGGCGCGGCAGATGAGGTCGGTGTGCCCGTTGGTGACGGGGTCGAAGGTCCCCGGATAGACCACAGCACGCACGGGAGTCTCCGTTGGCCCGGGGGGTTCCCGGTGGGCGCCTAGGATACCAGACCGCCCGGCCCAGGGTGGGTCAAACGCTGCCGCGCAGCAATTCGGGGCTGCCGACGGGCGCGTCCGGTCCCTCCACCAGGGCCAGCCCATAGGCCACCTGCCCGGCGCGTTGCTCTCGTACCAGGCGCCAGCCGGGCGGCATTGTCGGCAACCCGGGGTTGATCGGGGCCTCCAGATAGACCCGGGTCCCGAGGTGCACCCAGCCCTTGGCCGCCAGCAGGGCGCAGGCCGGGGCCAACAGCCCGGCGGCGAAGGGCGGGTCCAGAAAGACCACATCGAAGCCCCGCCCGGGCCCAGCCAGCCAGGCCAGGGCATCGGCCCGGGTCACCTGGACCCGGGCCGCGCCCAGGGTCGCCACATTGGCCAGGAGCTGGCGCACCACGGCCGGGGCCGACTCCAGCATCACCACCTCGGCCGCCCCGCGGGAGGCCGCCTCCAGGCCCAGGGCCCCGCTGCCGGCGAAGCAATCCAGGCAGCGGGCCCCGGCCATGATGGGGGCGAGCCAGTTGAACAGGGTCTCGCGCACCCGGTCGGCGGTGGGGCGCAGGCCCTCGTGGTCGGGGACCGGGAGCTTCCGCCCCCGGTAGGTCCCGCCGATGATGCGCAGGACCCCGGGCCCTCGCCCGGCACCCGGCGCCCGGCGGGTTGGCCTAGTCACCCTGCTTGGCGACCGGACCGGCCTGGGGCCCCACGTCCACCACCGCCAGGCGGTCCGGGTGGATGCGCCGGGCGAAGGCGTCGCGGATCTGCTCCCCGGTGACCGCCTCGACGCGCCCGGAGAAGCGGTCCAGGTAGTCCAGGGGCAGGCCGTAGAAGCCGATCATGGCCAGGTACTCCACCACCTTGGCGTTGCCGGCGATGCGCAGGGGGAAGCCCCCGGTGATGTTCTTCTGGGCCGCCGCCAGGTCCGCCTCGGTCGGCCCCTTTTCGATGAACTGGCCCAGGGTGGCCAGCAGCACCTCGCGGGCCTGGGTGGCCTGGTCGTTCTTGGTCTGGAGCCCCATGACGAAGGGCCCCTCCGCCCGCATGGGCAGGAAATAGCTGTAGACGCTGTAGGACAGGCCGCGCTTCTCCCGCACCTCCTCCATCAGCAGGGACACCAGGCCGCTGCCCCCCAGGACGTGATTGCCCACATAGAGCGGGAAATAGTCCGGGTCGCCCCGGCGCATGCCCGGCTGGCCGACCAGCACATGGGTCTGGCTGGAGGGAAAGGCGATGTCCTGGGTGCTGCCGGCGGTGAGCCCCTCGACCGGGGGTGGGGCCGGTGCCCGCTCACCGCCCGAGGCGCCCCCGGGCAGGTCGGCTGTGATGCGGGTGGCGATGGCTTCGGCCTGGGCCCGGTCCAGGGCCCCGACTATGGCTACCACGGCGTTGCGGGCCCCGTAATACTGGCGATGGAAGGCGACCAGGTCGTCCCGGGTCAGGGCGCTCACCCCCTCCGGTGTCCCCTCCGGCTCCCCGGCGTAGGGGTGGCTGCCGAAGATGGCCTTGAACAGGGCCTTCTGGCCGACGGTCCCAGGCTCCTGCTCGTCCTGGCGCAGGGCGGTGAGGGTGTTCTGGCGCAGCCGCTCCAGGTCCGCGGCGGCGAAGCGCGGCGCGGCCAGGACCTGGGTCAGGGTGGCCAGGGCCGTGTCCAGGGCCGGCTCGCTGGTCAGGCTGCGGGTGGACACCACCGCCATGTCGCGCAGCGCCGAGGACTGGAGCGAGGCCCCCACGGACTCCATGCGCTCGGCCAGGGCATCGGCGTCCCAGTCCCCGGCGCCCTGGGTCAGCATGGCAGAGGTCATGGCGGCCAGGCCCGGGCGGCCGGCGTCCCGGGCGCTGCCGGCGTCGAATACCAGGCGTACGTCCACCATGGGCAGGTCGGGGGCTGCGACGAACAGCACCCGGGCCCCGTTGGGGGTCTCCCAGGACTGGATCTGGGGCAGGGCAGAGGCGGCGGCGCTCATGAGCATCCCCAGGGCGAGGGCGGCAAGCAGGCGGATGGGGCTAACGGACATGGGGTACGGCTCCCTTCTTGGCGGCATGGGTGGGGGCATCCCCGGACATCGGCTGGGGGTCGAGCAGGGCCACGGTCAGGTTGTCCGAGGTCAGGTACTTGCGGGCCACGGCCTGGATCTGCTCCGGGGTGATGGCGCCCAGGTGCTGGACGTACTGGTCGAGCAGGGGCCAGCCCAGGCCCACCGCCTCCAGGGTGCCGATCTGCATGGCCTGGCCATAGACCGAGTCCAGTTCGTAGACCTTGTTGGCGATGAGCCCGGTGCGGATGCGCGTAAGCTCCGCCGTCCCCACCGGCTCGTCCTTCAGACGCTGGATCTGGGCCCCGAGGGCCCGCTCCAGGTCCGCCAGGTCGTGGCCCTGGGCCGGGGTGCCGTCCAGCATGAGCAGCCCCGGGAGCCGGGTGAAGGCGCTGTAGCTCGCCCCCGCCTCGGCGGCCACCTGGGACCCGCGCACCAGTTCGCGCTGCAAGCGGGTGCTGCCGCCGCCGTCGAGCACCGAGGACAGCATCTCCAATGCATAGGGCTCCCAGTCCTCGGTGTCGGGCTGGCCCAGGATCGTGGTCTTGTACCCCATGATGAGGTACGGCTCCTTGGCCGGTGCCTTGACCGTCAGGCGCTTCTCGCCGAGCTGGTCCGGCTCCGGGCGCTGCTTGGCCGAGGCGACCTGCTCGGCCTTGAGCGGGCCGAAGTGCTTGCGGGCCAGGTCGAAGACCGCCTCGGCATCCACGTCACCCACCACCACCAGGGTGGCGTTGTTGGGGGCGTACCACTGGCGGTACCAGTCGCGCAGGTCGTCTACGGTCAGGTCGTTGAGGTCCCCCGCCCAGCCGATCACCGGGTTGCGGTAGGGCGAGGCGGCATAGGCGAAGGCGGTGAAGCGCTCGTAGGTCAGGGCCTGGGGGTCGTCGTCGGTGCGCATGCGCCGCTCCTCCTTGACCACCTCCAACTCCTTGGCAAACTCCGCCGGGATGAGCGAGAGGTTGCGCATGCGGTCGGCCTCCAGCTCGAAGGCGAT
>DYRB01000208.1 GCA_020718945.1 Lamprocystis purpurea
CCGTCCTCGTAGTCCGCGGCGAACAGGCGCTCCAGGGCCAGCATGGAGGCGAGCAGGGCGGCCACCCAGACCACCCCGGGTCCGAGCAGGCGCAGGGTCGCCTTTTCGGTCCCCACCCCCAGGGGGAACAGGCTGATGACGATGACAAAGAAGAACAGGGTGGTCAGGACATCGGTGCGCCGGCGCATGGCCAGGGTGAGGTCCCGCCCGAGGACGCAGAGGAAGACGCGCAGCACCCTAGTGGCCCAACTGCAAGCGCTGGACCTGGCCTGAGGTCAGGGGGACCTCCTGGTGGGTCGTGAGGACCGCCAGGCCGCCGCCGTCCACATGGGCCCCGATCAGGGCCCCCAACAGGTCCACCGCGTCGGTGTCCAGGGCGCTGAAGGGCTCATCCAAGATCCACAGGGGGGCACGGCTCACCAGCAGCCGGGCCAGGGCGACGCGCTTCTTTTGGCCCTGGGACAGGACCCTGGTGGGCAGGTCCTCGAAACCCGCCAGGCCCATGCGGGCCAGGGCGTCCCACAGGGCCTCGTCGGGGGTCTGATCGCCATCCAGGGTCGCGGCCACACGCAGGTTCTCCACCGCGTCCAGGTCGCTCTTGATGCCGTTCAGGTGACCGAAATAGAGCATGTCGCGGCGGTAGTCCTCGCCCAGGGCGGCGATGTCCTCGCCCTTCCAGAGGATCTGGCCGGCCTCCCGGGCCAGCAGGCCGCACAGGGCGCGCAGCAGGGTCGTCTTGCCCGTGCCGTTGCGCCCACGCACATGCAGCAGGGTCCCAGCGGGGAGCCTGAAGCAAAGGTCCGAGAACAGGCGGCGGTCGCCGCGCCTGCACTCGAGATCGACGACTTCGAGCATGGGGATCCTGTCGGCTGGTACGGGGGTGGCCCGCCATGGGTGTGGACGGCGCTGGACTTTGGCTGGGCCTGGTGCCCGGCCCATCTAGGTCCGAAAAACGCGCAACAGTACCGCGGGCGGCCGCAATCCACAACCCAGGGGGCTGGGCTCAAAGGTGGTATAGGGACCCTTTGCCGCTAGGCCCGGCCCCGGCCGGGGTGGGTCGGTACCCCGATTCGGCTCGGGGTACCGGGGAGGACAGGGGGCGAGGCGAAGGGACTAGCGGGCGGCCAGCATGGCGTCCACCTCGCGCTCGGCATCGGCCCAGTCCTGGGCCTCGAAGCCGCGGGCGAAGTTGCGCGCCTCGGCCTTGTAGTAGGCCGCCTCCCGGATCATGGCCAGGCGGGTCTCGCTGTCCACCGCGGGCTTGGCTGCAACGGGTGTCCGAGCGGGCGCCGCCGTGGGTGCCGGGGCAGGCCTGGCGGCGGGTGCCGGGGCAGCCTTGACGGCGGCCTTGGGCTTGGGCGTCGCGGCGGCCTTGGCCGCTGGCTTGGCGGCAGGCTTGGCGGCAGGCTTGGGTGCCGGCTTGGGCGCTGGCGTCGGAGCAGGCGCCGCCTTGGCGACGGGCGCTGCAGCGGCCGGTTGGGGCGCCGCGGCCGGGGCCGTCTTCTTCGCGACTACCGCCGGTTCCGCCGTCTTCACCGGGGCGGCGGCGGCCTTGACCGGGGTCTTCTTGGTTACGATCTTCTTGCCGTCGTCAGCCATGTCTCTCACTCGCCTATTTGTCTTGTAAGGGTTGGAGCGGGCGCGGATTTCAAAGGGGTCCGTACTAGCTGCCTGCCCCGCATCGATTCGTCCTTGCCCGGGGGCTGCGGGCCCGGCACTGCGCCTCGCCCGCGCGGGCGGCGCTAGTGTGCCATCCTCGCGCGGCAGGGGAAAGTGCCGTTGAGAAGTCGGCCGGTCCGGCCCCATGGTCCGGCGGCGCAGGGTTCGCCATCAGTCCAGCCAGCGTACTAGATAAAAAACTTTGATGCCCTCGGAGGAATGGGAGGGCCCGTAGACCAAGGCGGCGTGCAGGTTCCTCGCCGGGTCTGCCCCGGCCCGGGCGGTGGCCTCATCGTCCACCGGGGTTACGCACCCCTGGGGGTAGCGCGGGCGGTTGCGCTTGGGGGTCTTGATCAGGGCGAAGCGCTCGCTGAGCGAGCTGGATGCCTCATCGACAATGACGTTGGGCAAGGGCTGGGTCCGGTTGCGTGGCAGGTGCGATATTCCGGGAGCGCGGGGTGGGCTCCTGTGGGTACAATACGGGCGCCGTCCCGGCGCCGAGATGGCCCGTCGGCCAGGTCCGGATCTTGGGCGGCGGCGCGACACCGCACCCAGCCCGCGATGGGGGATACCGACCATGATCGCCCAGCACGCCCTTGTGCTCAATCTGCATCAGCCCTCCGGCAACCTCGACGACCTGCTCACTCACAACGAGTGGGAGGCCAAAGAGATCCTCTATGCCCTCGACCGCATACCGCGCAGTCTGTGGGGGTACGAAGACCTCGCCCGGGTCCACCTGTCCCTGTCCGGGACCCTGCTGGAGGCCCTGTCCAACCCCGACTTCCAGCGGCGCGTCTACGGCATAGTGGACTGCGGGACCCTGCTGTGGCGCCTGCAGAACCATGACCTGTTCGAGATTGTCGGGACCGGATACTACCACCCGGTGCTGCCCCTGATCCCCGAGGCCGACCGCCCCGAACACCTGCACCGCTGGCTTGGCATAGCCCATCACCTGTTCTGGCGCCCGCGCTTCGATGGCTTCTGGCCGCCGGAGATGGGCTTTGCCATGGAGCTGATCCCGCTGCTGCGCGCCCACGGCTACCGCTACGTCCTGGTGGACAGCGAGCATGTGGAGGCGGTCACCCCCATGAGTTGGCAGGAACTGCGGTACCGGCCCCACATCGCCCGCTACGGCAAGGACGAGATTATCGTGGTGGTGCGCGACCGCGACCTGTCCAACGCCCAGGAGTCAGGGATGGAGGTCGACTGGTTCCAGAGCGAGGTGGCCGAGCGGACCAGGTGGTGTGACTTCCCGCCCCTGGTGACCACCTGCACCGACGGGGAGAACGGCGGCTGGTTCAGGAACACTACCGAAGGGGCCAACTTCTGGACCGCCTTCTACCACCCCTTGCTGGAGCGGATTCGGGCGGGCAAGGTGGGCATATCGCCGACCTTCATCAGCGACTACCTCAAGGTCCACGGGGCCCAGGGCGAGGTGCGGGTCAACGCCGGGGCCTGGAACACCGGCTGGCACGACGGGCGGGGCTTCGGTCAATGGACCGGGTCCCAGGCCCAGAAGGACGGGCTGGCCGCCCTGGCCGAGGTGAGCGCCGCCTTGCATGCCCTTCAGCGCCGGGCCGCCACGGAACGCCCGGACGACGGCGAACTCGCCGCGACCCTCGAATCCGCCCTTTGGCGCCTGCTGCGCGCCGAGACGAGCTGCAATTTTTACTGGGGCGAGGACTGGGTGCCGCGCTCCACCGCGGACCTCAATGTCTCCCGCGAGGTCCTGGCCCAGATCGAGGCTCGGCTGGGACCGGCCCCCGAGCTGGAGCCTATCCCCGAGCCGGAGCCGGAGCCGGCCCCCCAGCCCGAGCCCGAGCCCGAGCCCGAGCCCGAGCCCGAGCCCGAGCCCGAGCCCCAACCCGAGCCCGAGCCGAAACCAACCCTTCCTGGCAGTATTGAGGTACCCACCCCGTGACCCCCCTCCCCGAATACCTGGACGGCCTGCCCAACATCGCCGGTGCAGAGGACAAGGTCGCCGCCGCCATGGCCCGCGGCCGGGACAAGGACCTGTATTGTTACCGCGGCGGCTGCTCCTTTGGTTCGGTGCGGGCCGCCTGTGCCATAGCCCTGCACCAGCACCAGCCGCTCATCCCGGCGGGGGGTGGGGACCTGCACACCGCCGGCATTATCAGCAACCTCCAGTACATGATGGAGAACCAGCACATCGGGGACAATCACAACGCCCCGGCCTTCGTCTGGTGCTACAAGCGCATCGGCGAGTTCGTGCCCCAGCTCATGGGTGAGGGCAAGTCCCCGCGCTGCATGCTCGAATACTCCGGGACCCTGCTCCACGGCCTGCGCGCCATGGGCGAGCACCATGCCATCGACGCCCTGAAGAACGTCACCTGCAACCCGGATTACACAGGCGCTGTGGAATGGCTGGGGATGCCCTGGGGCCATGCGGTGGCCCCCTCCACCCCGGTGCAGGACTATCGGCTGCATGTACGGGCCTTCCAGCACCACTTTGCCGCCCTGTTCGGCTGGGAGGCATTGGAGCGGGTGCGCGGCTTCTCCCCCTCGGAGATGGCCCTGCCCAATCACCCGGACGTCGCCTACGCCTTCGTCAAGACCCTGGTGGACTGCGGCTATCAATGGGTCCTGGTGCAGGAGCACTCGGTCCAGCAGGTCAGCAATCAGCGCCACCCGGAGCGCCCGCACCTGCCCCATCGCCTGGTCTGCACCAATTCCAAGGGCGAGACGGCGAGCATCATCGCCATCGTCAAGACCCAGGGCAGCGACACCAAGCTGGTCGCCCAAATGCAGCCCTGGTACGAGGCCCAGAGCCTTCAGCGCGTGGAACTGGGCGGCCGACTGGTCCCGCCCCTGGTCACCCAGATCGCCGACGGCGAGAACGGCGGGGTCATGATGAACGAGTTCCCCGGCAAGTTCTTTGAGGTGGTGCGCGCCGCCAGCGGCTCGGACGTGCCCCTGATGAACGTCACGGAGTACCTGGAGCACCTGTTCGCCGCCGGGGTCAAGGAGTCCGACTTCACCGAGGTCCAGCCCCTGTTCCACGACCGCATCTGGGCCCAGATGCAGCCCGGCGACGGCCCGGAGCGGCTCGATGCGGTCATCGCCGAGCTCCGCCAGGCCGACCACCGATTCCACATGGAGGGCGGGAGCTGGACCAACAACCTGTCCTGGGTCCACGGCTACGACAATGTCCTGGGCCCCATGGAAGAGGCCAGTGCCGCCTTCAATGAGCGGGTCTTAAGTCGCGGCATGCCCACCCACGAGCACCGCTACCGCAATGCCCTGTTCCACCTCATGTCCTCCCAGACCAGTTGCTATCGCTACTGGGGCCAGGGTCTCTGGACCGACTACGGGCGGGAGATCTGCCGGCGGGCGCGGGATATAGTCCATTACGACTATGCCTAACCAGGCTTCGGCCTAGATCGAACAGGCTCCGAGCGCGGGCTTGCCCGCGCTGCGACCTATAGGGACAATCCCCCCAACGTGACCGTTCAGGGGCTTGGATTCATGACAGAGGCTTTGCAGACCTACGACACCGATGTGGTCGCCTGGGCCCAGCAACAGGCACGACTGTTACGGGCCGGCCGCTTCGAGTCCCTCGACATCGAACACATTGCCGAGGAGATCGAGGACCTGGGCAAGAGCGAGCAGCAGGAGTTGGAGGGCCGGATGGCGGTCCTGTTGGCCCATCTACTGAAGTGGCAACACCAAGCGGAGCGCCGCGGGCGCAGTTGGGAGGCGACCATTCGCCACCAACGCGAGCGCGTCAACCGACGCCTGGAGCGCACCCCCAGCCTGAAGGCATCCCTAACCGACCCCGACTGGTGGGCAGACGCCTGGGGCGACGCCCGCCTGGAGACCGAGCGGGAAGCCGGTATAGGCTTCGACCTGCTGCCGGCCGACTGTCCTTGGACCGCCACCGAGATCCTGAGCCCCGAGTTCTGGCCCGCACCCAAGTAAGCCTCAGGGGCGGGGCAAACGAACTCGCCGGAATCCGTGAATTCCGCGGAATTCCCACTTTCCCCGATGAACAGCTCGTAGGGTGCGGTGAGCCTAGGCGAACCGCACCGTTGGTCGCCTGGTCTGCTGCACGCCCAGGGCCTCTGGGCAGGCGTGCTGTTGGCCGTCATGACCCTGAGCACGACGGGGTCTGCAACCCAGTCCCGAAGCGTTGGAGCCTGTGGGTACCCGATGGCTTTGCGGCAACGCCGGAATGTGTCGGACAGGGTGCATGCCCCGTCCGGC
>DYRB01000209.1 GCA_020718945.1 Lamprocystis purpurea
CCGCGCTTGAAAAACCGCTTCAGCCAACCGCCCTTCTTTTCCTTCTCGCGGATGATGGCCTGCATGCTCGCCTTTACCGCGGCCACATAATCGGCATCGTCCCGCTTGATGTGATTGATCAGCCAGCGCCCGAGCAGGTCGTGCAGCTCCGCGCCGACGTCCTCGCCCTGGGCGACCCGCGCCTGGTATTCGCCCACCCGCTTGGCGAACAGCTCATGCACCCGCTTGTGCGGCTTGGCGTAGGCGTAGGCCGCCTCCTCTTGAAGGCTCTCCTCGAAGGCGAAGTGGGACATGGTGTAGTCCACGCAGTCATCCACCACTTGCCGCACGACGGACTGGTCCTTGCGTTTGGTCGCGTCCTCCAGTTGGTTGATGTAGTCGACGATGCGACGGTGCTGTTTGTCGATGACATCGATCCCGGTGTCCAGATCGGCGGTCCAACTGACAGGCATGGTGCTAGTCCCCTGGTTAGATAGGGCAATGGGGGTTCCCACAAGCCGGCACGGCCGGGTGCCGGGCAGGTCGGCAGGGCTTGGCCCCTTCTGGGTATCTCCGCCCTGGAGGGGCCTCGTCTCCTCCGGGGCAGGTGGCCGGGGCGCGGGGGCGCGCGGCCAAAGGCCCTGGAAGGGCGCGGAGATTATAGGCCCCAAGCCCCGGATAGGGGCACAGAACCGCGGCGGCCCTAGGGGCCTGTCGGACCTGGTAACCTCAGGCCCCCGGGTGTCCTTTTTTGCCGCGCTGGGACATACTCCCCCGCGCTACGTAGAGGAGCGACCCGACCTCCGGGACACCCCCGGAACCCTGGCCCCGTCCGGCGGTCGGCCGACGACGCGGCGCATGGTCCCTGACGGGACTCAAGCACAAGGGCCCACAGAAAAATGACACCGAAGCGAGACACCCCCAAGACCCCCAAGGCCGGTGCTCCTAACGCCGACCGCGGGGCCAAGCGGGTCAATTACCTGTCCCTGGAGTTCCTGGCCGGACGGGCCTTACAGAACGCCGTCCTCAACCTCGACCTGGAGGACGAGGCCCCGGAGGCCATTCGCGGCCTAGGCATGGTGCTGGAGGACGTCTACGAGCAGGAGCACGACGCGGGTCTGGGCAACGGCGGCCTGGGGCGCCTGGCCGCCTGCTACCTGGACTCCCTGGCCACCCGGGGCTTCCCGGCCTGCGGCTACGGCATCCGCTACGAGTACGGCATGTTCCGCCAGGAGATCCGCGACGGTTGGCAGGTGGAGCGCCCGGACAACTGGCTGTTCCTCGGCAACCCCTGGGAGACCCCCAGGCCCCAGGAGGTCTACCCCATAGGCTTCGGCGGCCACACCGAGTACCAGGAGGACGCCGCCGGCACACTGCGGGTGGTCTGGCACCCGGCGGACACGGTCTCCGCCCTGCCCCACGAGATGCCCATCCCGGGCCTTCGCAACGGCGTGGCCAACCCGCTGGTCCTGTGGGGGGCTGTGGCCAGCGACTCGTTCAACCTGAGCTACTTCAACCACGGCGACTATCTGCGGGCCGTTGAAGAAAAGGCCGTGGACGAGACCATTTCCAAGGTCCTGTATCCGGACGACAACACCGCCGCGGGCAAGGAACTGCGGCTCAAGCAGCAGTACTTCTTTGTCAGCGCCTCGTTGCAGCGCATCCTGGCCCGCTTCATGGCCGACTGCGGTGACCTGCGCCAACTCCCGGACCGGGAGGCGGTGCACCTCAACGACACCCACCCGGTGGTGGCCATACCCGAGCTGATGCGCCTGCTCATGGACGTCCATGGACTGGGTTGGGACCTGGCGTGGGACCTGACCACCCGCACCTGCGCCTACACCAACCACACCCTCATGCCCGAGGCCCCGGAGCGCTGGGACGCTGGGCTGTTCCAGCGCCTGCTGCCGCGCCATGTGGAGATCATCGGCGAGATCAACCGGCGCTTCCTGGATCAGGTCATGGTCCGCTGGCCGGGGGACTGGGAGCGGGTACGGCGCCTGTCCATTTTCGAGGAGGGCGACGGCATCATCAACGCCGACCCTGCCACCGCCGGCCTGCTGCGGCTGGTGTTCCTGCCCAACTACGGGGTGTCGCTCGCCGAGCGCATCTTCCCCGCCAGCGACCTGTCGGAGCAGATCTCCACCGCCGGGACCGAGGCATCGGGCACCGGCAACATGAAGTTCACCCTCAACGGGGCCCTGACCATAGGCACCATGGACGGGGCCAATATCGAGATCTGCGAGGCGGTGGGGCGGGAGAATATGTTCGTCTTCGGCCTCACCGAGCCCGAGGCGACCCGGCTCAAGGCCAGCGGCTATGACCCGCGGGCCCATGACCAGGCCGACCCGGACCTCAAGCGGGCCATAGACCTGATCCGCGCCGGTGGGGTCTCGCCGGGGGAACCCGGGCGCTTCGTCGGGCTCATGGACGGGCTGCTCGCCCATGACCCCTACCTGGTCATGGCCGACTTCCCGGCCTATATGCGGGCCCGGGACGCCGTGGGGCGCTGCTTCGTGGACGAAGCGGACTGGACGCGCAAGTCCATCCTCAACGTGGCGCGGGTCGGCCGCTTCTCCAGCGACCGGTCAGTGTCCGACTATGCCAGCACCATCTGGGGCCTAGCCCCGGCGCCTTGAGCTACCCGCGGCGCCCGGACCCCAGGGCCCGGGCGCACGAGTCTGCGTCATGACTGAAACCAGTATCCGCCCCCGCATCCTAGTGCCGCTGGCCGTCGCCTTCCTCTTAGTGGTGGGCCTGGCCCTGGTCGCCTTCGACCGACACAACCGCTACCAATTGGGCCGCGGCATGGAAGCGACCCTGAGCATCGCCCAGCGGGCCCTGGACAGCGAGATCGAGCACGACGCGGAGTTGATGCGCGGCCTGCTCGACCTGGTCCAGATCGACCCCTGCCTGCGCCACGCCTTCAAGGGGCGCGACCGCGACGCCCTGTTGGGGTGCGCCGCCCCCCTGTTCCAGGGCCTCAAGCGGGACTATCGCATCACCCATTTCTACGTTCACGACCTCGACGGGGTCAATTTCCTGCGGGTCCACAACCCGACACGCTTCGGCGACCACATCGACCGCTTCACCCTGCGGGACGCCCGGGAGACCGGCAAGATCAGTTCCGGCATTGAGCTCGGCCCCTACGGGACCTTCACCTTGCGGGTCGTCCAACCCTGGCGGGTAGACGGCGTGCTGGTGGCGTACCTGGAGCTGGGCGAGGAGATCGAGCACATACTGCCGCGGGTCAAGCGCCTGCTGGGCGCCGACCTGGCGGTGGTGGTCTACAAGCAGTTCCTGGACCAGGCCGCCTGGACCGAGGGGCTGCGCATGCTGGGACGCTGGGGCGATTGGGACCAGTACCCCAACTTCGTGACCCTGGGTGCGACCTTCTCCCCAGGCGCCCCGGCCATCGCCGGGCTCATGGACAAGTACATCGGCGGCGACCTGACCCCGACCCTGGACCTGAGCGTCGCCGGCCGGCACTACGCCGCCGACTCTGCCCCCCTGCGCGACACCGGGGGCCGGCGCCTGGGCGAGGTCCTGGTCTTCTCCGACATCACCGCAGCACGCGGCTCCGAGCAGCGCATCATGCTCCACCTGGGGCTGGCGGCCCTGGCCATCGGCGCCCTGGTGTTCGGCTTCTTCTGGTTCTATCTGGGCCGCATCCAGGACACCCTGCGCCAGATCTACACCCGGCTCCAGGCGACCATCGAATCTCAGCGCGCCACCGCCGCCGAACTGCGCGCCCAGGAGGGGCGCCTCGCCGGGGAGGTAGCCCACCGCGAGCAGACCATGGCCGAGGAACATGCCCTGGGCATCCTGATGCGCCTGTCGCTGACCGATTCCCCGGTGGTGGAGGTCATGCAACAGTCCCTGGACACCCTACTGACCGCCGTCCCCTGGCTCAAGCTCCGGCCCCAGGGGGGTGTCCTGCTGGCCCGCGGCCACGGGGCCGAGGCGACCCTGGACCTGGTGGCCAGCCACAACCTGAGCACCGAGGTGCGCGAGGACTGCGCTTCGGTCCCCTTCGACCACTGCCTGTGCGGGGCCGCCGCCGCCACCCGCGAGGTCCAGTTCAGCGCCGACGCCGATCCCCGCCACGTCCCCTGCAAGGACGGCGGGGCCGACCATGGCCACTACAACGTCCCCATACTCCACGGCGACACCACCCTGGGCGTCCTGGTGCTCTACCTCACCCCGGGCCACCCCAGGTCCGCCCTGGAACAGGACTTCCTCAGCCGGGTGGCGGACGTGCTGAGCGGCGCCATACTGCGCGGCTATGCCCGGGACGACCTGCTCGCCGCCAAGGAGACCGCCGAGGCGGCCTCGCGGTCCAAGAGCGAATTCCTGGCCAGCATGAGCCATGAGATCCGCACCCCCATGAACGGCGTCCTGGGCATGGCCGAGCTGCTGGCGGACATGGACCTGACCTACGAGCAGCAGGAGTTCGTCGAGACCATCAAGAAGTCCGGCCAGGCCCTGCTCACCATCATCAACGACATCCTCGACTTCTCCAAGATCGAGGCCGGGCACTTCGTCCTGGAGCCCATCCCCTTCGACCTGGAGAGCGCCGCCCACGATGTGGCCCAGATCCTCTCCGCCCGGGCCGAGGAGAAGGGCCTGGAGCTGATACTGCACTTCGCCGCCGACACCCCCCGCCATGTGGTGGGGGATGCCGGGCGCATCCGTCAGATCCTGCTCAACCTGGCCGGCAACGCCATCAAGTTCACCGAGCGCGGCTACGTGGTCATGGACCTGTGCAGCCTGGGTGACCTGGACGGGCGCTGCTTGATCCACTGCGAGGTCCAGGACACCGGCATCGGCATAGCCCCGGAGGTCTCAGACCGGCTGTTCCAGTCCTTCGTCCAGGCCGAGGCATCCACCACCCGCCGCTACGGCGGCACCGGCCTGGGCCTGGCCATCAGCCGCCAACTGGTGGAACTGATGGGCGGGGAGATCGGCGTGCGCAGCACCCAGGGCAAGGGCTCCACCTTCTGGTTCACCCTGCCCCTGCCCCGCGCCACCGCCACGCCCAACCCGCTGGCCCAGGCGGACCTGACCGATGTCCGGGTCCTGGTGGTGGACGATAACCCCGTTAACCAGCGGGTCTTCAAGGAGCAACTCAAGGGGTTCGGCATGGAGGTCAAGGCCCTGGGCAACCCCCTCGAGGCCCTGCCGACAATGCGCGCCGCCCGGGCCGAGGGCCGCCCCTTCTCCCTGGTCCTGCTCGACCACATGATGCCGGAACTGGACGGGGAGCAGGTCGCCGGGGCCATCAAGGCCGATCCGGCCCTGGGCAAGACCCCGCTCCTGCTGCTGACCTCCGCCGGCCAAAGGGGCGACAGCGAGCACTTCAAGGCCGCGGGCTTCGCCGCCTACCTGATCAAACCTGTGCTCATCGACACCCTGCGCCGCTCCATGGCCGGGGTCCTGGCGGCCACCGCCAACGGTACCCAGGGCGACGCCATCCTGACCCGGCACACCGTCTCCGAGGCTGTGCTGCGGGAGGAGAACGCCCAGCAGCGCCCCCCGCGCACCGGGGCCCGGGTGCTGCTGGCGGAGGACAACAGCGTCAACCGCAAGGTAGCCCTGGCCATGCTCGGGCGCTTAGGCATACAGGCCGACACCGCGGAGAACGGCCGCGAGGCGGTGGAGCGCTGTGCGGAGCGGGAGTACGACCTGATCCTGATGGACTGCCAGATGCCGGAAATGGACGGCTACGAGGCGACCCGGGAAATCCGCCGTCGCGAGCGCGACCTTGACCATCGCGTGACCATAGTCGCCCTGACCGCCAATGCCATGGAGAGCGACCGCCAGCTCTGCCTGGACGCCGGCATGGACGACTATGTCTCCAA
>DYRB01000210.1 GCA_020718945.1 Lamprocystis purpurea
AAGCTGGTGGCGGCCACCCAGGCCGGCAGCGCAATGACCCTGGACCTGGTGCGCAACGGCCGGCCCCTCCAGGTGGTGGCCAAGATCGGCGCCATGCCCGACGAAGGCCGGCAGGCCAGCCGGGGCCCGGACGACAAGGCGGTAACCGGGCCGCGGCTCGGGCTCCAGTTGGCGCCCCTGACCCCGGAGCTGCGCCGCGAGGCGGGCCTGGACGCCAACGCCAAGGGCGTCCTGGTGGCCAAGGTGGAGCCCAACAGCCCAGCCGACCGGGCCGGCATCGAGCCCGGGACCCTGATCTCCATGGTCGGGGGCCAGCCCGTCGCCACGCCCCAGGAGGTGGTCGCCGCGGTGCGCAAGGCGGCGGAGGAGAAACAGGGCTCGGTATTGCTGCGCATCCAGAAGGACGGCAGCCCGCTGTTCGTGGCGGTGCCCTTCGCCGCCTGATCAGATTCATTGCGTCTCCCGCGCCAGGTACTTCTTGCCCCCGCCTGGGCGTACACAGTAATGGCCGCCACGCTTGCCGACACAGACCTGCCCCGAATCGCAGGCGCAGATCTTTGCGTCCTGGGCTGGGTCGGAGGGCCGGTGGCGCCAGTCCCAGGGGGCGTTGGGGGATGCATCGTCCCAGAGCCCGACCCGGGTGGTGCGGGCCTGTTCCTCGGCCGTTTCATAGAGGAGCCGGTCCACCGCGGATTGCTCCGCGGCGTATTTGCGATACCACCAGGCCAGGCCGGCGCGAATGAGGGCCAGGTTCACGTCCTGATCCGCGGCCACCAGCTTGCCGACCACCCGGCCATATTTGTCGCGCTTGTCCCATTCCACCGCCACCGCTTCCCCGCCCACCAGGGCCAGGAGTTTCTGTTTGGCACGGGCACCGAAGGCCTGCCCGGTCTCCGGGGCATCGATGCCCGCCAACCGTATGCGGTGCAGTTTGAGGTCCTCGCCCAGCACCTCCAGGGTATCGCCGTCGAGTACACGGGTGACCTTGCCGGTGAGGGCGTGGGCATGGGCCAGGAGGGGTAGCAGGAGTAATAGGGAAACGCAGACCGAGCGAATGACGGTGGGCAACTGGAGTGGACTCCGGACGGGCTGAGGAATGGCCGACCCGCCGGGATTCCTTGTCTACCTCATGGCGCGATACTAGCCACATTGTGCGCCCCCGTCATGCCTGTCTATTCCGATTGCCCATTCGTACACGGGTCCGGGCCATTCGAACTCGGTCACGCCCATCCATCAATGATCCGCGCTAATGGCCCAGGGAATCGCTGGCCAGGCGGTCCTGTCGATCAACCCCAACCCCGAGCACCACCAGGGGCGCGGGCAGGCCTTTGGCCGTGCGGCGAGCGGCCCGTCCCAGGCGCCAGGCCCGTCGGTGCGGGCACCGGGGGCCCGACCCCTCTTGCCCCCCGCAACGCCCCCGTTCGTCGGTTCCGCAGTGAAACAGTCGGGTTACCAGTGGATGACGGTTAGATGACCGTCTAAGCTCCGCGCTACGGGCCCGTGCTTGGGGGTCGGCCCCTCCGGCGGTGTCTGCCGCGCGTTGAAGCCCCAGTTACAACAACAACCCATCCGCCACGGGCGGAGGAGCGAGGAGATGATTTATCCAAATGTCGGGACCCTCATCGGGGGCCCTGCGCCCGTGACCATGGCGCCGGGCGCCACCGTATTCGAGGCGGTTCGGGCCATGGCCGACCACCATGTGGGTGCGGTGCCGGTGATCGCGGACGGGGCCATAGTCGGCATGTTCACCGAGCGCGACCTGCTCAACCGGGTGATCGCCCAGGGCCGCGATCCCCAGGCCGTGACCCTGGACCAGGTGATGACCCCAGACCCCACCAGCATCCGCGCTGATCGGCCCCTGGTGGAGGCCCTGGACATCATGTTCGCCAGCCGCTTCCGGCACCTGCCGGTGGTGGACGCGGGCGGTGCCCTGGTTGGGGTCCTGTCCTGCCGGGATGTGCCTGTCGCCTATCAGACCATGCGCGAGCGCTGGATCGAGGCGCGAGAAGCCCTCCGCGCAGCCGCCTGACCCGCCCTGGCAGACCCCCAGGCCCTGGGCCGGGGGCTGCAACCGCGGGGCGCGAGCGGATACATGCCAGGGCGGGGCAGGGCTGTGGTCCCAGAGGTTCGGGACCTGGTCGAGGGCGCAGTCGGGAATTGGGGCAGCAATTCCAAATCTGGAGGCCAGGTTGGTGCCCGTGGGAGCGGCGCCTCGCCGCGACCGGTGTGGTGACCACCGGGCTCGCTGCGCTTCGCCCGGTCGCGCCGAGGCGGCGCTCCCACGGTGCCCCCGGGCGCGGCGCCGAGCGATGGTCTCGAATCTGGTCTTGCTGGTATTACGGGGAATTTACACACAGCGCCGGGTCGAGCTGTTAGCCTTGGCGAGCATCCGCTGCCCAAGGGACGGAGGACCTGCCCATGCCCCGCAAGACCCGCCTGCTCATCGTCGAGGACGAGGCCGCCATCCGCATCGGCCTCACCGACCTGTTCGTCTTCCACGGCTACGAGGTGGAGACCGCCTCCGACGGCCGCGAGGGCCTGCGCAAGGCCCTGGCCGGGGGCCAAGATCTGCTGCTCCTGGATGTCATGCTCCCGGGGGTGGACGGCTTTGAGATCTGCAACCGGGTGCGGGCGGCGGACCCGGAGCAACCCATAGTCATGCTCACCGCCAAATCGAGCGACGAGGACATAGTCCGGGGTCTGACCCTGGGCGCCGACGACTATGTGGCCAAGCCCTTCTCCGTGACCCAACTGGTACTGAGGGTCCAGGCCGTGCTGCGCCGCAGCCGCAGCGTCCAGGGAGACCTGGCCCTGATCCGTCTGGGCGACGGGCTGGAGATCGACACCCAAAACTTAAGCGGCCAGCGCGGCAGCGAGACCCTGGCCTTCACCCGCCGTGAGTCGGACCTGCTCAAGTACCTGGCGGCTCATCCAGAGCGGCCGGTCCCGCGAGAGGAACTGCTGCACCGGGTCTGGGGCTATGCCCGCGGGGCCGACATCGAGACCCGCACCGTAGACATCCATGTGGCCAAGCTGCGGCGCAAGATCGAGCCCGACCCGGCCGAGCCGCGTCATCTGGTGACGGTGCGCGGGGCCGGCTACCGGCTGGTGCTGGGCTAGGGCCATGGCCTCACCCCTGGGCGGTCTGGATCGGCGCCGGTTGCGCCTGGGCCTGCTGGCCTTCTTCCTGGCCCTGGCGGTGCCGAGCGCTGTCCTGGTCTGGCAGGCCTTCGGCCGGCTGGAGTGGGAGGGGTTCCACCAGCAGCAGGTCCTGGCCGAGGAATTGGCCCAGCGCATCGACGCCCGCCTGGCGGACCTGGTGGACACCGAATCCGCCCGCGGCCTGGGGGACTACGGCTTCCTGGTGGTCGAGGGCGATCCCAGGACCGGCTATGTGCAGCGCTCGCCCCTGTCCGCCTACCCGCTCCGCCCCGAGGTCCCGGGGCTGATCGGCTACTTCCAGGTGGACGCCGAGGGGGCCTTCAGCTCGCCGCTCCTGCCCCGCGGCGCCATCGACCCCACCGCCTACGGCCTGACCCAGGTGGAGGTGGCCGAGCGCTCCGCCGCCGAGCAGCGCCTGGAACAGATCCTGAGCAGCAACCGGCTGGTGGAGCGCCGCCGGGTGGAGCCGGCCGGACGGGAAGAGACCGGGCGGGAGGCGGCGGCAACCCAGGCGGATGCGTCAGCCCCAGGCCGGTCCTTCTACCCGGAGACGGGGGAGAAGGCCCGGGGCAAGATTGAGGCGAGCAAGGCCCCGCCTGCCCAGGTCCCGCCCCGGGGGGACGGGTCGGCCGCGGCGCCCCAGGTCGAGGCCCAGATCGCCTTCGACCGGCTCAACGAGTCCCGAGCCCTGGCCAAGGACAAGCTTGCCCGGGCCAGCCAGGACAGCGTCGCGGCCGAGCCCAAGCAGGCCCGGGCGGCGGAGTTGGGCAAGGCCGAGGCCCTCGCCCAGAGCCGGGCCCAGCGCCAGAGCCGGAGGGAACTGGCCTCGGTCCCGGAGGCCGACGCGCCGGCCGATCCGGGGCCAGCGGTCGATTTCGCCCATGAGGCCGGGTCGGCGGTGGCCCAGGCCCCGGCCCCGGCCTTGAAGGCGGCTGCACCGCCGCCCGCCAAGGCCGCACCAGCGCCGTCGGCCCCGGCCCCAAGCGTCGCCCCCATGCCGACCAAGGCTCAGGCCCAGCCCCAGGCCGGCCCCCAGCGCCCGCCCATCCGCACCTTCGAGAGCGAGATCGAGCCCTTCGAGGTCAGCCGCCTGGCCGGCGGCCAGATAGTGCTGTTCCGCAAGGTCTGGCGGGACGGGCGGCGCTACACCCAGGGGGCCCTGATCGACCCGGAGCCCTTCCTCGCCGCCCTGGTGGCCGCCCCCTTCCGCGCCGCGGCCCTGGCCGCTACCAGCACCCTCGTAGCGACCTGGCGGGGCGAACCCCTGGCCCGGTCCCCGGGCCAGGTCGGCCGGGACTACGGCTCTCACAGCCAGGCCCTGCGCGGTACCCCGCTCTACCAGACCCGGTTGTCCGCCCCCTGGGGGGACCTGGGGCTCGCCTTCTCCGTCACCCGTCTTCCCCTGGGGCCGGGGGCGGCGGTCATCGCCTGGGTCGCCGCGGCCCTGGCCCTGGTCCTGTGCGGCGGGGTCCTGGCCCTGTACCGCCTGGGGGTGCGCCAGATCGACCTGGTCCGCCAGCAGCAGGACTTCGTCTCCGCCGTGAGCCACGAACTCAAGACCCCGCTCACCTCCATCCGCATGTACAGCGAGATGCTCCGTGAAGGCTGGGTCACCGAAGACAAGCGCGCCGGCTACTACGGCTTCATCCACGACGAGAGCGAGCGGCTGTCGCGGCTGATCAACAACGTCCTGCAACTGGCGCGCATGACCCGCAACGAGCAGCGCCTGGAACTGCGCCCGGTCCCCTGCGCCGAGTTGCTGGACCAGGCCGCATCCAAGGTGGCGAGCCGCTGCGAGGGGGCGGGCTTCACCCTGCGCCTGGACTGTCCCGAGGAGGTCGGCGCCACCCGGGTCTCCGTGGACCCGGACGCCTTCATGCAGATCCTCATCAACCTGGTGGACAACGCGGTGAAGTTCTCTGCCAAGGCGCAGCGCAAGGAGGTCGAGCTCGGCTGCGAGGCCCTGCGCGGCGGGGCTGTGCGGTTCCGGGTGCGCGACTTCGGCCCTGGGGTCCCTCGGGACCAGATGAAGAAGGTCTTTCGCCTCTTCTACCGGGCCGAGGGGGCCCTGACCCGGGAGACGCTGGGCACCGGCATCGGCCTGGCCCTGGTCCAGGGCCTGGCCCGGGCCATGGGCGGCAGTGTGGACCTGGTCAATCGGGACCCGGGGGCGGAGTTTGGTCTCACCTTGCCCGGCCAGGGAACCTGATGGGCCAGTGCCCCCCGTTCATCGAGGGAGGACCCCTCGACCTCGTGGTTCGCTTTCCGGATCGCCCCGCGGTGTCGCTGTCCACCGCGTTCGGCGCGGAGCCCAACGATCAGGAGCCATCGCGGCGGGGTCGTTCAGCCCGTCGCTCGTAGGGGTACGAACAGGAGTAATGTGGGCAACAACAATCGTCGGTCGTAGGGTGGATATGGCCCGTGGCACCACATTGCGGACCTGGCACGGCGCTTGGCGCGCCGCATCCACCAGCCAGGGTAACGGTAGCGCTGGTGGGCGCTGATCAGCGGCCGCTAATCAGGGAAACCGTGGTCTGTCCCCGATATTCCCTGTCCCCGATATTGCCCCTTCTGATGTGCTCAATGGTGAAGATCGGCGACTACTAATTGCTGTTGCTGGGCCATACTTAAACTTCACACCGTAAGTCGCCTCGGTTTCGG
>DYRB01000211.1 GCA_020718945.1 Lamprocystis purpurea
CCACAGTGCCCACAGACCCACCTCAAGATACCCAAGCCTGGACCAGCTTCGCGGCCCTGCCCAGGGCCCATGGCGGCCCGGCCGGGCGCGGACGGCTGCGTGCAAGCTGCGAAGACTTCGCCGTGGACGAGGACCTGGGTTTTGCCCCGGACGGTGAGGGCGAGCACCAATTGCTGCGGGTGCGCAAGACCGACGCCAACACCGAATGGGTCGCCCGCCAGATCGCCGCCTTCGCCGGTTTGCCTCAGCAGGCGGTGAGCTGGGCCGGGCTCAAGGACCGCCGGGCTGTGACCACCCAGTGGTTCTGCGTCCATACCGGGGTCCACGGCGGGCCGGACTGGGCCGCCATGGTCTCTGAGGGCGTCGAGGTCCTGGAGGCGCACCACCATAGGCGCAAGCTGCGCCCCGGGGCCCTGGCCGGTAACCGCTTTCGCATCCGGGTGCGCGGCTTCGACGGCGACACGGCCACCTTGGTGCGGCGGCTGGACCAGGTCTCCCGTCACGGGGTGCCCAACTACTTCGGCGAGCAGCGCTTCGGCCGCGGCGAGGGCAATCTGCACCGGGCCTCCGCCCTGTTTGCCGGCCAGATGCGCAAGGTGCCGAGGCACCAGCGTGGCCTTTGGTTGTCGGCGGCCCGCTCCCAGCTCTTCAACCAGGTGCTGGCCGCCCGGGTGGGGCGTGGAGACTGGGACCTGCCCCTCCCGGGGGACTGCCTGCAACTGGCCGGGTCGCGGTCCTTCTTTCCGGTGGGGGTCGTCGATGAGTCGCTGCGTGCCCGTACCAGGGCCGGGGACCTCCACCCCAGTGGCCCCCTGTGGGGCCGCGGCACTTCCTCTGCTGCGGGGGATGCAGCGGCGGTGGAGGCGGAGGCTCTGGGCGGCTTCAAACCCTGGGCCCAGGGTCTGGAGGCTGCGGGCCTCGACCAGGAACGTCGGGCCCTGCGCCTGACGGTGGCCGAGTGGGCCTGGGGCTGGATCGGCGTGGACGCCCTGGAGCTGTCCTTTCGCCTCCCCGCCGGGGCCTACGCCACCGCGGTCCTGCGCGAGCTGATTGACTGGGAGCCGGCCGGCGGCGAGGACTGAGCCCGGGTTCCCGTATAATCCGTGCCACCTAGCCCTGGCGCTTGCCTGAGGGAGTTACCCCGCTTGAAGCTCATTGTCCAGATTCCCTGTTTCAACGAGGAAGAGACCGTCGCCCTGACCGTCGCCAATATCCCCCGGCAGATCCCTGGCGTGGATGTGGTGGAGATCCTGGTCATTGACGACGGCAGCCGCGACCGCACGGTCCAAGCCGCCCGGGAGGCGGGGGTAGACCACATAGTGCGCAACAAGCGCAATGTGGGCCTGGCGCGCAGTTTCCGCATCGGGCTGGATACCTGCCTCAAGCTCGGCGCCGACATCATTGTCAACACCGATGGGGACAATCAGTACGAGGGCGCGGACATTCCCAAGCTGATCGCGCCCATCCTGGCGGGGGCGGCCGATATGGTGGTCGGCGACCGCCAGACCCAGTCCTTGGACCACTTCACGCCTGTGAAGAAGTACCTGCAATGGTTGGGCAGCGGTGTGGTGCGGCGTCTGGCCGGTGTCTGGGTGCCCGACACGGTGAGTGGCTTCCGCGCCTTTGATCGCGACGCGGCCATCCGCATCAACGTGGTGTCGTCGTTCAGCTATACGATCGAGACGGTCATCCAGGCCGGCAAGCGGCAACTGGCGGTGACATCGGTCCCTATCCGCACCAACATCACGACCCGCGAGTCGCGGCTGTTCAAGAGCGTCCCCCATTTCATCCAGAACTCCCTGGGGACCATGGTGCGGATGTACTCCATGTACCAGCCCCTGCGGGTCTTCTTCTTCATGGGAACCTTCCTCGTGTTCCTGGGCGTCCTGCCGATCCTGCGCTTCCTGTACTTCTACGCCATGTCCGACGGGGCGGGCCACCTTCAGTCTCTGCTCCTGGGCAGCGTTCTGATCCTGATGGGCTTCATGGCCTATCTGGCGGGCCTGGTCGCGGACCTGATCTCGTTCAACCGGCAGTTGATCGAAATGGCCCTGGAACGTATCCGCCGCATGGAACTAGCCCAGTGCGACCCGGCCCGACAGCAAGCGGACTGCGATCCCCTGGACAAAGACGTCTAGGACTCGGGCTTCCGACCCCCACCCCGGGGGCCGGGCCTGCCATCCCCACCGACCTTACCGGCATTCCACCACCAAGCCGTCGGCGTTGGTGCAGGTGGAGCTGTGGGTTACCCTGGTCCCCTTGCTGTAATCGGTCTCCCCCGTGCCCTTTCTGGGCCGGCTCCAGGGTGTCGTACAGGGCCAGGCTGACGGGGGGTCAGGAGATATATCTGAGGCCCGCCGCCCAGGCACCGGAAGGGGCGCCGCCCTGGCTCTACTACCAGCAGGCCTTTGAGCAGCGCTTGAAGCGGCGCCTGGGGGGGCATCGACTTCCGTGTTCAGGGCGTCGGCGGGTCCGCCCGTACAACCAGACCCAGGCTGAGAGGCAGGACTTCGACTCTGTCGTCGGCCACTGGCCGGTCCATGCCGGCCAAGGCCGGGGTCATGACCCCGATGCTCGCCTACACCCTTGACGGCTTGGGGCATACAATTCGGCACATCAGGCCCAGGGGACAAAGCTCACTGGGGCACTCTGCGTAACGGCATCCGCACGTTGGTGAACGTGCGTCATAGGACTCAAGGGGGTTAACGTGCTTGGAACCGTTCGCGACGCCTGCAAGATCCATCCGATGGTCCACGACTACCGGATGACGGAGGCCATCGAGAACCTCTCGGACCTGATCGGCGACGCCGGCGACGGGGCGGAGTTCTTCGCCCGCAATTTCATCACCCAGGGCATGGACACCTTGTTCCGCGAGGGGCTGTTGCGGCTTGCCGGACGGTCGGATCAGGCCGCCTTCGAGTTGGCCCAGGCCATGGGCGGCGGCAAGACGCACCTCATGGTGGCGCTGGGTCTGCTGGCCAGACACCCGCACCTGCGCCCGACCGTGCTCCCCCCCGACCTGGCCGAGCGGCTGGACTTCGGCCCCGCCCGCATCGCCGCGTTCAACGGCCGCAACGATCCGGAGCACTACATCTGGGGCGAGATCGGCGAGCAGTTGGGTCAGGCCGATCTGGTGCGTCCCTACTGGATCGACGGTCCCCGGGGCATCGACGAGAAGAAATGGCTGGAGATCCTGGGTGAAGAGCCGACCCTGATCCTGCTCGACGAGCTGCCGCCCTACCTGCTCAACGCCGATACCCGCTCGGTTGGCAAGGGGTCCCTGGCCGACTTGGCCACCTATACCATCGGCAACCTTCTGACCGCGGCGATCAAGCTCCCGCGTTGCTGCGTGGTCATCGCCAACCTCTCCGGCAGCTATGACGCCCAGACCAAGGACCTGGCCCGCATCATGTCCAACCTCCAGCAGGAGTCGCGGCGCCAGGCCCAGACCATCACCCCGGTCCAGCTCGCCGGCAACGAGATCTACCAGATCCTCAAGAAGCGCCTGTTCACCGAGTTGCCCGGGGACAGCCTGATCGAGTCGGTTGGAGAGGCGTTCGCCGAACAGGTCAAGGCCGCGGAGGACGGCGGCTACATCACCGCCCGGGCCATGGAGCAGGTCGCCGAGGAGGTCCGCGAGACCTACCCCTTCCACCCCTCATTCAAGAATCTGGTCGCCCTGTTCAAGGAGAACGAGGGCTTCCGTCAGACCCGGGGACTCATGCAGTTCACGGCCCGGTTGCTGCACAGCGTCTGGAACCGCGAGGCCAACGATGTCTTCCTGATCGGCACCCAGCACCTGGACCTGAACGACCCGCAAGTGCGCGACGAGATCCAGCGCGTGAACCCGGCGCTCTTGCCCGCCGTGGTCAACGACATCGCCGACCACGGCAACGCCCGGGCCGAGGAGATCGACGGGGACCTGGGCAGCGACGCCGCCACCCAGGTCGCCAAGCTCGTGCTCTCCGCGTCCCTGTCCCGCGCCCTGGGCGCCCACACCGGCCTGACCCAGGCCGAGATCATCGAATACCTGGCCGCCCCCTACCGCAAGGCCGACGAGTTTCTGGCCGGCCTGGACCGCCTACGCGACCGCGCCTGGTACCTGCATCGCGAGGGCGAAGGCTTCTATTTCAAGGAGACCGAGAACCTGGGCAGGCGCATCGAGCGCGATGCCCGACAGATCCCCCTGCCCAAGCTGGAGCAGGCCCTGATCAACCGCCTCACCGGGCTGTTCCAGGCCCAGAGCAAGACCAAGGCGGCCTATCAGGAGGTTCAGATCATGCCGCGCCTGGACGACGTGCGGCTGGCCGGTTCCCGGGTCCTGCTGGTGGTGCAGCCGGACGGGCGTACCCCCCCGGAGACGATCCGCAACTTCTTCGAGTTCCAGCAAGAGAAGAACAACTGCCTGATCCTGTCGGGCAACGATAGCCACCTGGCCAACGAGGTCGAGGCGCGGCTGCGGGAGCTGTACGCCTGCGAGAAGATCCACGCCAAGCTCAGGCCGGGTGACACCCTGTTTGATGAGGCCCGCGACAAGCTCGAAGAGTTGTCAGAGCGTTTCACCAAGGCCGTTTCCGGCGCCTACAACCGACTGTTCTTCCCCGGCGGAGACGGCGATCTGGTGATGGCCACCATCGACAAGGGCTTAAGCTTCGGCGACGGGGAGCATTCCGCCGAGGCCCAGATCGAGAAGCTCCTGGCCAGCGGGCGCTGCGACAACAAGCTCGCCCTGGATATGCCTGACGAGTTGCCCGCCTACTGGGCCATGGCCGAGACCTATCTGTGGCCTGCCAAGGACCGCCGCGTCCCCTGGCGCGACCTGGTCATGCGCGCCAAGACCGATCCCACCTGGCCCTGGATGCCCGGGGCGCGCGGGCTGGACCTGTTGCGCGACGAGGCCCTCAAGCAAGGCCGTTGGCGTCAGAGCCCCGAGGGCCACATCGAGAAGGGTCCCTTCCCGGCGGAGAAGACCTCGGTCAACGTCACCGTGTTGGGGACCAACCGCGAGACCGGCGAGACCAGCCTGTCGCTCACGCCGCGCAACGCCGGAGACAGCCCGCGGGTCTATGTGCTGCGGAGCGCGGCGGTCTCGGAGCAGGACGAGCAGGTCGAGGACCTGGAGGATTACCGCACCAGCGAGGCGACCCTGTACTTCATCGCGGTCGATAGCGCCGGCAAGTACCAGATCGGCGAGCCGACCCGCTGGACCGCGGATCTGACCATCCGTCACGAGATTCACAAGGTCGCCGACACCCGCAAGGTCGAGCTGCGCTGTACCCCGGCGGGGGAGATGCGCTACACCCTGGACGGTACCAACCCCAAGGAAGGTACCGTCTACGCCCAGCCCTTCGCGGTGCCGACCAAGGGCTGCACCATCCTGATCGCGGCCAGGGCGGGGGAGGTGGAGAAGGGCGCCAAGATCCCGATCCCGTCCGATGGGGACGACCGGGTCATCATCGACGACCGCAAGCCGGCGCGGCTTGCCGAGTCCAAGCGGGTCTCCATCGACACCACCGACAAGGCGTTTAACTTCATCCAGCGCTTCCGGGGGCGCACCGACACCAGGCTCCGCGGGGTCCAGATCATCCTGGGCGAGGGCGAGAACGCGGTCCAGATCCGCTTCAACGAGCGCGAGCTGACGGCCGCCGCCATCGAGACCGCCATCCGCGGCATCCGGGCAGCATTGGGGGACGAGCAGGCCGCGGTCCAGGTCATTATCAAGGGCGGCATCACCTTCGGCGACGGGTTCGCCCTCAAGGAGTTTGCCGAGGTGGCCGGCATCGAGCTCAAGTCCAGCGACGTGATCCAGGA
>DYRB01000212.1 GCA_020718945.1 Lamprocystis purpurea
GTTGAGCCGCAAATGAACGCAAATAGACGCAAATAAACAAGGACTTCGTGTCGCTCTCGGGCTCACCCTGCGGGTGACCTGCGGATTCTGCCTAACTGACTGACCCATCTGCGTATATTTGCGCAATTTGCGGCCGAATTGCTCTTTCTAGGATCAATGGTTAGGGTGGCTGGGGCTGGCATTCGGGATTGCCGCACGGGTGCTACCGCCGGCGGACAGGGGCAAGACACCACAGCCGACACTATGGCGACCTGGGGAGAACACCCATGAACTTCGACGCCTGGCGTCACTACCTGCGCGGCGCCCTGCTCCAGCGGCGCCAACGGCCCTTGGCGGCGGCGGACCAGTACCGGGCGGCCCTGGGCCTGGACCCGGGCTTCGCCCGCGCCGCCCATGCCCTGGCCTATCTGTACTCTGGCCAGGACCAGGACGCGGAGGCCGAACATTGGTTCCGTGAGACCCTGCGCCTGGCGCCGCGGGACGCGGAGGCCTGGTTCAATCTCGGCTATTTCTACCAGCAACGGCACAGGACCGAGGAGGCCGCTGCGGCCTTTCGGGAGGCGGTGCGCCTGAGGCCGCGGCTCGATCCCGCCTGGTACGGGCTGGGTCTGGCCCTGGCCGCCCAGGGCCACCACGCCGAGGCGGCCAGCGCCCTGGAGCGTGCCGCCGTTCTACAGCCCATGAACGGCGAGGTCTGGTACCAACTCGGCATGGCCCATTACGCCAGCGGGGCCGATGCCAAGGTGAAAGAGGTCGTCCAATATCTGAACCGCTTCGATCGGAAGATGACCAAGCGGCTCATCGACCATGCCGGCCGCAAGGACCTGGCCCACCTGATCGCCGACTACGATCCACGGTTCTGACCCTCGGGGCCCGGCGCACGTTCTCACCCTAGAAAAAGCAATTCGGCCGCAAATTACGCAAATTTACGCAAATGGGTCAGTCAGTTAGGCAGAGTCCTCAGATCATCCGCAGGGTGAACCGGAGACCGACACGAACTCCTTGCCTATTTGCGTCCACTTGCGTTCATTTGCGGCTCGACTGCTTCTATTGGGTTCACGGCAGGCGCCGCCTCCGGCATCAGCCCATTGCGCCGCAGGACCTCGCAGGCGGGCCCCTGGCCCGCGGCGCAGCGACGGCCGTACTCGGCCCCCAGGGCGGCGCAACTCGGCTGCCCCAGGGCCCCCTGGATGCAGACCGACTGCTTCTGTACCAGGACGAAGAACCAGGTGACCGCGACCAACAGGAACGCGACCAGGCCGAGGTGGCGGTCCAGCACCATGCTCGGGGTGATGAGCCGGGCGACCCGAAAGATCGGGCGCGTCACCACCCCCAGCCCTTGGTAGACGACGTTTTGCTCCCGCCGGGCGCCTGCCAGCAGGTAAAGCAGACCCTGGCCGAGCAGGGCAAGCCCCGCTACTTCCAGCAGCGCCTTGAGGATGTCCAGCAACATCAGCATCTTGGTCTCCCGGAAAAAAAGAGGGGCCCGCTCGCGCGGGCCCCAACTCATCATTGCGGTCTATCTGATCCGGGCCCTTGGGCCACCCGGCCTCAGGTGTTGCCCTCGAGGTTGGGATAGCGGACATGGTCCACCAGTTCCTGGACCTCCCGACTGGGCGCCGGGGTGAGCAGGGACCCGATGATCACCCCCAGGAAACCTACGGGGATGCCGAAGATGCCGGCGGAGATCGGATTGATCCCGAACCACTGGGGTGCATTCACCCCGAAGAAGGGATAGGTCGTGTACATGTAGAACATGCAAACCGCGAGCCCTCCCAACATGCCGATGACCGCCCCCGTCTGATTCGCCCGCTTCCAGAATACCCCCAGGACCAGGGCCGGGAAGAAGGCCGAGGCTGCGAGCGAGAAGGCCGCGCCTACCAGGAACAGGATGTCCCCGGGTTTCAGCGAGGTCACATAGGCGGCGAGCAGTGCGACCACCAGCAGCAGCCCCTTGGCAATGGCCAGGCGGCGGGTCGTAGAGGCGTTGGGGTCGATCATCTTGAAATAGACATCGTGGGACAGGGCATTGGCGATGGTCAGGAGCAGACCGTCGGCGGTGGACAGGGCCGCCGCCAGACCACCGGCCGCGACCAGGCCGGCAATGACGTAGGGCAGGCCGGCGATCTCAGGTGTGGCGAGTACGATCAGGTCGCCGCCGATGGTGATCTCCGCCAGTTGCACCAGACCATCCTTATTGATGTCTACGATGGCCATCAGGGTCTTGTCCACGGCTGCCCAATTCGCCACCCAGGCCGGCAGGTCCGCGAATGAGGACCCCACCAGGAAGGCATAGATGTCAAACTTCACCAGCACCGCCAGGGCCGGGGCGGTGAAGTAGAGCAGGAAGATGAAGAACAGGGACCAACCCACCGAGCGGCGCGCCTCGCGTACCGAGGGCGTGGTGTAGTAGCGCATGAGGATGTGCGGCAGGGATGCGGTACCTACCATCAGGCAGAACACCAGGGCCAGGAAGTTGAGTCGCGCCGTGTTGCGCGCCGCCTCGTCCTTGCCCTGGAAGGGCTCGGCATGGGCCTTGACCGGTCCAGCCTTGGCCTTGTTGGTACTGACGTCCTTGGTCCAGGCCGCCTTGGCCGCGGCGACATCGGCGGGGAAGCTGGCCTGGGCGGACTCGTCCAGCTTGGCCTTCTCCGTGGCGAGGTATTCAGCACCCCCGGCCTCCAGGGCCTTGAGCTTCGCCTCGGCCGCCGCGGCGCGCTCCAGGTAGATCTTGCGGACACTCGCCTCCGCCGCACCCCGGGTGCTGTTGGGGTCGTTGAGTTCCTTCTCCAGGGCGGTCACCTTCTGCAGGGTGTAGCCATAGGAGATCTGGGGGATGGGGCTATCGGTGTGCTTCATGCTCAGCCATACCACCGGGATCATGTAGGCGACGATCAGGATGACGTACTGGGCGACCTGGGTCCAGGTCACGGCGCGCATGCCGCCGAGGAAGGAACATACCAGGATGCCGGCGAGACCGACGAAGACGCCGACGCCGAACTCCAGCCCGGTGAAGCGCGCGGTAATGAGACCCACGCCGTAGATCTGGGCGATCACATAGGTGAAGGAGCAGATGATGGCGGCGGCCACCCCGATCATGCGCGGCAGGTTGCCGCCGTAACGGGCGCCGAGGAAGTCCGGAATGGTGAACTGACCGAACTTGCGCAGATACGGCGCGAGGAACAGGGCCACCAGGACATAGCCGCCGGTCCAACCCATGATGAAGGCGAGCCCGTCGTAGCCGGTGAGGTACAGGGTGCCGGCCATGCCGATGAAGGACGCCGCCGACATCCAGTCCGCGCCGGTGGCCATGCCGTTGAAGAAGGCCGGCACCTTGCGCCCGGCCACATAGTATTCGGCGATGTCGGCGGTGCGGCTCATGATGCCGATGCCGGCATAGAGACCGATGGTCGCCAGCAGGAAGACATAGCCGATGATCTTGTTCGGCAGGCCCATCTGTTCGAGGATGGCCAGCACTATGACGAAGGCGATGAAGCCGCCGGTGTAGAAGCTGTAGTAGCGCTTCAGATTGGCATTGAAAGCGGATTGGGTCTGGGCCATGGGATCAATCCTCGTCCTCTTCGTGCACGCCGTAGGTGCGGTCGAGCCGGTTCATATACCCGGCATAGAACGCAATGATCACGCAGTAGATGACCAGCGACCCCTGGGCCCCCATGTAGAAGCCCAGCGGGAAGCCCAGGACGGTGATCTCATTGAGTTCGCGGGCGTAGAAGCTCGCGACATAGGTCACCACGAACCAGATGGCGAGCAGAATTGCGGTGATCCGCAGATTCCTGCTCCAGTACTCTTGCATGCGCTCTGTAACTTGCACTCAAACCTCCAGCGAAGTTTTTCTTGAGCAGACGCCCAGGCATTGCTGCAATGCAACAAGTGGGCGCCCCGGATGGGTGACGCGAACGGCCTCCCGCCGACGCCCCCGCGGCCAGGTCCCGACCTTTCGGGGGGACCTCGGTTTGCCGACCTCCGGATCTGCCATCGGTATTGCGCCGACCACCGGAGCACAACCGGACGCTATTCCCGCATTCCGGGTGTGAGGGCGAAAGGTAGCCTGTTGCGGGCGCCTTGGCTAGACCCGCCGACGATCTGGGTCGCGGCGGGCCCCCCATCCGTCGCCCGCCCGGGTCACAGGCTCAATTGGTAGTCGAGCTTGAGTCGGGACTGGAGCTTACGGGCCTGGCGGAAGACCTCCTTGAGGATGCGCCGATCCAGCTCGTTGAGGTCGTCCGGGTCGAGGCGGTTGTCCGCCGCCTGCCGGCCGGCGCGCTGCTGCGCCTGGTGGGTGCGGGTGCGTTGCAGCAGGATGAAGGCGTAGGCATCGCCCCAGGCTTCGGCCTCGTCGGCCGGGATCAGCTTACGCGCCGCGCAGCCCCGCAGCCGGGCCAGGGTGTTGGTGTCCCGTACCCCGCAGGTCAGGGCGAGGATGCGCGCCCCGTCCACGAAGGGGGTGGTGCCGTTGAGCTTGAGATCGATAGTGCCGGCCCGCTCGCCCTTGCCCGACAGGGCGAACCCCTGGATGAGGGACAGGGGCGGCTCGGCTCGCAGGGCGTTGGCCGCCATCTGGCGGCGGAAGCGGGGGTTCTTCGCCACTTTGTCCAGGATCAGGTCGCGCAGGGCCTCCGCCGGCCCCGGGTCGCCCCACAGGGGGCGCAGGTCGAAGAAGATGCTCGCCTTGAGCAGGTGGTCCGGGGTCCCCTGCTCGATCCAGTGGGCGAAGCGCTGGTGCCACTCATCCAGGCTCAGGCAGCACTCCGGGTTGCTGGCCATGATGTTGCCCGGGCACAGGTCGAAGCCGCAGGTGGCCAGGGCCTCGTTGATGCGGCGGGCCACGGGCAGGAGGGCCTCCCGCACCCCATCGGCCTTAGCCCCGGCGGGGGGAACGAAGACGATGCCGTTGTCCTGATCGGTGCGCAGGGTCTGCTCGTAGCGGCCCTCGCTGCCGAAGGCGAGCCAGGTGAAGGCCGGCAGGCCCGGCCCCTCGCCCAGGCACAGCTCGATGACGCGCACCGTAAGCCGGTCGTTGAGGGTGGCGATGAGCTGGGTAAGGTGCTCCACCGAGGCCCCCTGGGCGAGCATCTGGTCGGCCAGGCGATGGATGTCGCCGCCGCGCTGCCGCAGGGCCTCCAGGTCCGGGGCCAGGCTGATGGACCGGCTGAGATTCACCACCCCGATGCGTTGCAGGGCGAACAGGTCGCGTTCCGAGAGCACCCCAGCCAGCCGGCCCTGATCCACCAGCACCACATGTCCGAAGCCCTTGGCTGCCATGAGCAGGGCGGCGTCCTGGGCCAGTTGGTCGGTGCTCAGGGTCAGCGGGGCTGCCGTCATCACCGCCGCGACGGGTTGGCCCTGGTCCAGGTCCGGGACGGCCACCCGCGACAGGACATCGTGCAGGGTGAAGATGCCGAGTGGGGCCTGGGCCTCGCTCACTACCACCATGCTGCCGATGCGCTGGGTGTGCATGGCCGCCAGGACCTCGCGTATCGGGGTACCCAGGGGGCAAGACACCGCTGGTCGTTGGACCAGGCGGTGCAGCGGCGTCGCGAAGGAGGTATCGCCGCCGACGCGGGCGGCCAGGCTGGGGAGGTCGGCACCCTCGTCCGGGGCGGCTGGGTCGGTCATGTTCGCGATGGATCGTTCAGGTGGCTTGGAATGGGTGAGTGTAGCAGTGCCGCCCGGCAGCCCGGGCCCGGCCCGCGGCGGGCCAGCAGTTCCAAATTTGGGGGCCAGATCGGTGCCCGTGGGAGCGGCGCCTCGCC
>DYRB01000213.1 GCA_020718945.1 Lamprocystis purpurea
AGGCATCGCCGGCCAGTCCCTTCAGGCGATACAGGGCCTCCAGGGCCGCCCTGGGGCTCAGGCCGTCCGGGTCCAGGGCGCGCAATGCGTCCACCGCCGGGTTCGGCGGCTCCAGGGGGAACAGGGACAGTTGGGTCGCGCCGCGGTCGCTGTGGCGGCGGGCGGCGTCCTCCAGTTCGCGCAGGCGGCCCCGGGCCCGGGTGATGACCTTGGCCGGGACCCCGGCCAGGGCGGCGACCTGGAGCCCGTAGCTCTGGTTGGCCGGGCCTTCCCGCAGGGCGTGGAGGAAGACGATGCCCTCCCCGTGTTCGGCGGCGTCCAGGTGGACATTGGCGATGCCCGGGTACTCGTCGGGCAAGGTGGTCAGCTCGAAGTAATGGGTGGCGAACAGGGTGAAGGCACGGATGCGGGTGGCCAGTTCCACCCCGCAGGACCAGGCGAGCGAGAGCCCGTCGAAGGTGCTGGTGCCGCGCCCCACCTCGTCCATCAGGACCAGGCTCTGGGGGGTGGCGTTGTGCAGTATGTTGGCCGTCTCCTCCATCTCCACCATGAAGGTGGAGCGCCCCCCGGCCAGGTCGTCGGAGGCCCCGATGCGGGAGAAGACCCGGTCCACGGGCCCCAGCCGGGCGCTGCGGGCGGGGACGAAGCTCCCCGCATAGGCCATCAGCACTATCAGGGCCGTCTGGCGCATGAAGGTGGACTTGCCGCCCATGTTGGGCCCGGTGACGATGAGCATACGACGGCCCTCGCCCAGGCTGACACCATTGGCCACGAAGGGGCCGTCTATGACCTGCTCGACCACCGGGTGGCGGCCGTCTTCGATCTCGATGACCGGCTCAAAGGTCAGCTCGGGTCGGGTCCAGTCCAGGGTCGCGGCCCGCTCGGCCAGGTTGGCCAGGACATCCAGGGCCGCCAGCCCGGCGGCGGTGGCCTGCAAGGCCGGGAGCCCCTCGGTCAGTTGGCCGAGCAGCCCCTCGTAGAGGGCCTTCTCCCGGGCCAGGGCCCGCTCCCGGGCACTCAAGACCTCGTCCTCGAAGCGCTTCAGCTCCGGGGTGATGTAACGCTCCACCCCCTTGAGGGTCTGGCGGCGGACGTATTCGGTGGGGACAGACTCGGCCTGGGCCCGGGTCAGCTCGATGTAGTAGCCCTGGACCCGGTTGTAGCCGACCTTGAGGTTGTTCAGCCCGGTGCGGGCCCGCTCGCGTTGCTCCAGGTCCATGAGGAAGGCGTCGGCGTCCGTGGACAGACCGCGCAGCCGGTCCAGCTCGGCGTCGTAACCCTGGGCAATGACGCCCCCGTCGCGGATGAGCATGGGCGGGTGGGGTATGACCGCTTGGGTCAGCAGGTCCAGGGTGGCCGGGTGCTCGCCGATGTCGGCGGCCAGGCTGACCAGCAGTTCCGCCTCGCGCGTGGCCAACAGGGCTTGGAGGTCCGGCAGTCGGCCCAATGAGTCCCTCAGGGTGGCCAGGTCCCGGGGCCGGGCGGAGCCCAGGGCGACCCGGGCCAGGATGCGCTCCAGGTCGCCGATCCCCGCCAGGGCCTCGCCCAGGGCCGGATAGGCGGTGGCCTCCAGCAGCTCGGCCACAGCCTGGTGGCGGGCCTGGACCCCGGCCCGGTCGCGCAGGGGTCGTCCCAGCCAGCGGCGCAGCAGGCGTCCCCCCATGGCCGTGGCGGTGCGGTCCATGACCCCGGCCAGGCTGTGCTCGGGTCGGCCGCCGAGGGCCGCGGTCAGCTCCAGGTTGCGGCGGGTGGCGGCATCGACGATGACCGCCTGGTCCCGGTCCTCGGTGATCAGGCCGCGCAGATGGGGCAGGGCGGCGCGCTGGGTGTCGCGCAGATAGCCCAGCAGGCAGCCGGCCGCGCCCACGGCCAGGGGCAGGTCGGCGCAACCGAAGCCGCGCAGGTCGCGGGTGCCGAACTGCTCGCACAGGGCGCGGGCGGCGGAGTCCGGGTCGAAGTGCCAGGGCGGGCGACGGGTCAGGCCTGTCTCCAGACGCAGGGCGTCCGGCAAGGGGCTGTCCTCGGCCACCAGGGTCTCCGCCGGGCGCAGCCGCTCCAGTTCCCCGGCCAGGGCCTCCCGGCTGGGCACCTGGAGCACGGAAAAGCGCCCGCTGGATAGTTCCAGCACCGCCAGCCCGAAGCCCTTGCGTCCCTCCGCCACCGCCGCCAGCAGATTCTCCCGGCGCTCCTCCAGCAATGCCTCGTCGGTCAGGGTCCCGGGGGTGACGATGCGGGCGACCCGTCGCTCCACCGGGCCCTTGGTGGTGGCCGGGTCGCCGAACTGCTCGCAAATGGCCACCGACACCCCCTTGCGCACCAGCTTGGCCAGATAGCCCTCGGCCGCATGGTAGGGGACCCCGGCCATGGGGATGGGGGCCCCGGCGGACTGGCCGCGCTTGGTCAGGGTGATGTCGAGCAGCCGGGCGGCGCGTTCGGCATCCTCGTAGAACAGCTCGTAGAAGTCCCCCATGCGGTAGAACAGCAGCATCCCCGGGTGCTCGGCCTTGAGGCGGAGGTACTGCTGCATCACCGGGGTGTGGGGACTGGCTTCGATGCTCATGACGGGTCGCGGTTGGCCGAAACAGGGGCGCAGTCTAGGGGCAGGGGCCTGGCCTGGCCAGGGGCAATCGGGCCCGCGCCCACACCCGGTCAAGGGGGGATATTCGCGGCCTTGTCGGAAAACTCGTCAGATTTGTCGTTAGAATACCGGCCCCATGAAAAGGCGCTCATACATCCGCTACTGGCTCCCGCCCGTCCTGCTTCTGCTGGCCGGGGTCCTCGCCTGGTTGACCCTGACCGCCGACGGGCGGCGGCGGGTCGATCTGGCCCTGGTATCCCTGCGCGGGGTCCCGGCGGTCGATCTGTCCCTGGTTGAGCTGGACTCTCACCTCAACGAGGTCGGCGTGCGCAGTCGCCTGCCTGGGGTTGAACTCCAGTGCACGGATGGTCCCTCCCCCTTCGGCGACCGTACCTGTGCGGCGCGCATCGGGGCCTATGGGCGGCTGCCCGCCGATGCCCTGGCCTTCTATTTCGCCGACGGGGAGTTGCGGGCCGCCAAGCTGAACTACCGGCGCGACGTTCATGGCGAGGTGCTGGCGTCCCTGACCCGGCGCCTGGGCGAGGGCGATACGAACCTCAGATCGGGTGCCGGCGGCGGGGCGCGGGTGATCAATTGGCAGGTAATCGACGGGGTGTTGGTGATCAACGCGGGGGATTTGGCTCCGTCCGATGAGGCGGCCCTGTTGTGGTTGTCCAGCGCCGTGGTCGAGGAGCGGATGCGCGCCGGGCGAGGTAGCGGCCGGACCCTGCGTTAGCTGCCACCCGAGGCACTGTCCACGGACCTCGCCCACGGCTGCCAGGCTCGCGTCTGTTGGGGCCCTTCCCCTGGTAACGAAGCTCCAGCGTCGTTACCGAACCGCGGTTCGTGACGCTCGGTATGGGTGCCAAAGGCCGGATTCTCGTGGTGGTGTGGACGCTGCGCGGGGAGAATCAGCGCCTAATCTCCGCCTGGAAGGCCGACCGACCGCAACGCCAACGCTATGAGCGCCAATTCCGATCCTGAGTACGACCGCTATGCCGACCTGGACTTCGCCGACGCCAAGCCGGTGGCCGAGATCCCCGCGCTCGCCAAGCTACAAGCCGAGCACGGCGGCAAGTCGCGCATCACCATCAACATCAGCGTTGATGCTTGCGCGCCGCCAGTCGGGCCAAGGCCTCGGTGCGCATGGCCGTCCAGTCCTCAAGGGTCAGTGCGCTCTCCGGGCCGTTCAGCCCTTCGAGGAGTGCGGCCTCCAGGGTCTCTTCGGCTTTCCGCCGTTCGTCGGCGCGGATGAGCTCGCGAACGTATTCGCTTGCGCTGCTGTAGCGGCCTTGGCCGACCTGCCCATCGACGAACTGCTTGAGCGGGTCGGGCAGGGAAATGTTCATGGACTGCATGGGTCACCTCCGGTCCGGTCCAAAGCGCCACACATGGCATTTAATGGCAAGAACTGTCATTTCCGGGCCGGTTGGCGTGTCGGACGGTGGCGCCAAGGAGCGGCGGCGGGTCGGGGCGGACAGGCCCCACCGCCTGCCGATTCGTCGGATGCTCATTGGGGGATGGTCGATGGACGGTTGGGCTCGGGGCTTACGCGGTCTGTGCACCCGGCCCGCCCTGGCGGGACTCTTGCCGGCACTCGGCACCGGCATGGCGGCCATCGAGGCCGCGGCCCATACCCCGCCCCCGGCTACCGCGTCGGCTGGCGCTCTGCCGAGCCTCGCCTTGGCTCTCGACCGCATCGCCGCACCGGCCCTCTTCCTTCGGTATACCGCTGGCGCAGCGCTCGGGGGTGTTGCGGTCGCCGCCCATCGCAGTCCCAAGGCGTGAGCGGCATACTATTGCACTAAGTGGTATGGATCTGCGACCATGAGCGCCTATCGGACCCGCACCTTCACCCGCTGGATGCTCAAGGCGGGGCTGTCCGACGAGGCGCTACGTCAGGCCGTCGCTGAGATGCAGCAGGGACTCGTCGACGCCGACTTGGGTGGGCATGTGATGAAGAAGCGGGTTGCGCTGCCAGGCCAGGGCAAGCGCGGCGGTGCGAGGACCATCGTCGCCACAAAGATGGCAGACCGTTGGTTCTTTCTGTATGGGTTCAGCAAGAATGAGCGGGCCAATATCGGCAAGGATGAACTCAAGATGTTCCAAGAAGTGGCCAAGGAACTGCTGGGGTTCGATGACCGGCAGTTGTTGGTCGCGCTGACCGCTGGCGAGATCCTGGAGGTGTGCAATGGCAGCGACAAAGCCTAAGAGCCGAATTCTGGATGAGATGCATGAAACCGCACGCGGGCTGCACGATGCCGGGCTGATCGGCAAGCGCCGGATGGGCGAGTTCGAGGCCCTGTGCCACTTGGACGTGGACGAGCTATCGCCACAAGCGATCAAGGTCTTGCGCGAGAAGGTACACCTCAGCCAAGCGGTCTTTGCGGCCGTGTTGAATACCAGCGTCTCGACCGTCCAGAAATGGGAGGTCGGGGACAAGAAGCCCAGTGGGCCGTCCTTGAAGCTACTGAATCTAATCGAGCGCAAGGGGCTGGAAGCGGTTCTCTGACGGCGCCAGCGCTGGGTTTCTCGTTCCCACGCTCCAGCGTGGGAATGCAGCCTTGGCCGCTCCAGCGGCCCGAACCGCCACGCGACGGCAGGGCGTTGCGAGTTGCTCTCATGCCAGAGCCTGGGGGTCCAGGGGCAACCGACCGGCCATCCGTCGCCTGCCTGGTTCTGCCGCACCCACAATGGGTTTATCCTAGCTCAGCGTCGCCGGGTGTCGGGCGGTGGCGCCCAGGAGCGGCGGCGGGTCGGGGCGGACAGGCCCCACCGCCGCCCGATTCGTCGGATGCTCATCGGGGGGATGGTCGATGGACAGTTTGACTCGGGGTTTAGGCGGTCTGCGCGCCATGCCCGCCCTGGTGGGACTCTTGCTGGCACTCGGTACCGGTATGGCGGCCATCGACGCCGCGGCCCATGCCCCGCCCCCGGCCGCCGCGCTGGCGGAGGCCCAGCCTGGCCTTGTCTCGATCTTGGATCGCCTTTCCGTGCTGCCGGCTTTGGGCGATTTAGGCATGGACCCGCTCTCGGGCATGCTCCCCCAAGGCGATGGCCTGTTGCCCTCTGTCGGCACAGCCCCCCAGGGCCGGAGTCCCGCCGGGGGTGACGGCGCCCAGACCAATCTCAAGACCCTGACTGGGGGCGACACCGGCCACGCGGCCGGGTTCGAACTG
>DYRB01000214.1 GCA_020718945.1 Lamprocystis purpurea
CGGGGCCCTGGAGGGCGGGATGGCGCAGTTCTTTGGGCGGGAGGCGGGGTAGGGCTGGGGCGCATCGCCTCACCCGACACCCTCGCCGCCGTCCACCCCGCGCCGGTGGCGGTAGCTTGCAACCGATCCGGCTTCACGTCGATACTTCCCCTAACGGCTGCCACCGAGCCGGTCCGGAGTGCCCCCTCGCCATGGTCCAGTCAAGTTCGCAAGCCGTGCCGCGCGACGACTACGATACCCCCTGGAAGACCGCCCTGGAGCGGTACTTGCCGGAGTTTCTCGCCTTCTATTTCCCGGTCGCCTACGCCGGGATCGACTGGACGCATGCGCCACGCTTTCTCGACAACGAACTGGCGCAGGTCGTCCAAGATGCCGAGCTTGGCAAGCGGTTCGTCGACAAGTTGGTCGCGGTCCGCCTCCGAGGTTCGGGGTCGGACGGCGCCGAGGAATGGGTCTACATCCATGTCGAGATCCAGGGTGGGCACGACAGCGACTTCGCCAAGCGCATGTTCACCTACAACTACCGGCTGTTCGACCGCTTCGGCCGGGCGGTGGCGAGCCTGGCGGTGCTGGCCGATGACAGCCCCGACTGGCGCCCCGCCAGCTTCGGCTTCGAGCTGTTCGGCTGCCGGCACCGCTTGGAGTATCCTCTGGTCAAGCTGATTGACCAGGCCCCGCACATCGAGGCGTTGCTCGCTGACGAGAACCCCTTCGCCCTGGTCACCGCGGCGCACCTGCTCACCCAGGGCACGCGCCACGACCACGCAGGGCGCTATGCGGCCAAATGGCGACTCGCGCGGTTGCTCTACGAGCGCGACTGGGGACGCCAGCGGATCATCGACCTGTTTGCTTTAATCGACTGGCTGATGCGCCTGCCCCCGGAGCTGGAAGAGCAGCTCTGGCAGGCCCTCGGCGACCTGGAGAGGACCAAGGCTATGCCCTATGTCACATCGGTTGAACGTATCGGCTTCCAGCGTGGCCATGTGCAGGGCCTTGAGCAGGGCCTTGAACAGGGCCTTGAACAGGGCCTTGAACAGGGTCTTGAGCAGGGCCGCGAAGAAGGCCGGCGGGCCGAGGCAGCCCTGGTGGCGCGTCAACTGCGCCGTCGTTTGGGGCCGCTGACCGGCCTGGCCGAGGGGCGTATTGCCACCCTGAACTCCGCCGAACTGGAGGCGCTCGGAGAGGCCCTCCTCGATTTCTCGCAGCGCTCCGATCTCGACACTTGGCTCGAACGTCACGGCGGGTGACCGAGGTTTCATCTGGGGCAGGCGGGCCCAGGTGCAGTGGCGACGAGGGCATCGCGCTGTGTCTCTTTGACCTCCCCGTCTCGATCTCCGGGCAGGTCACAGCGTTGCCGGCCCGTTTCTAGCTCCCGCAACCCGTCGCGCCAGACCCTATGAGAATTCTCACCTACCGCGGCCTCGACACCGGGGCCATCCCCGGCTACCCAAAGCTGGCCGGATACCTCGCCGCCGATGACTTCCGCTCCGCCGACGTCAAGAAGGTCGGCGACAACCTCTATCGGGCGCGGCTCGACCGCAGCAATCGGCTGCTGTTTGCCCTCTACCGCCACCAGGGCGAGCGCTGTGCCCTGGTGCTGGAGTACATCCACCAGCATGCCTACGACAAATCCCGGTTCCTCGCCCGCGGGGTGCCGATCGACGAGGACCAGATCCCGTCGGTCGAGCCCGGGGTGGCCGACGCGGCCCCGGAACTGCCCTACCTGAACCCGACGCTGCCCCGCTTCCATCTGCTGGACAAGGTGCTGTCCTTTGACGAAGACCAGGAGGCGGTCTACCGGCAATCCCCGCCGCTGGTCATCATCGGCTCCGCCGGTAGCGGCAAGACCGCGCTGACGCTGGAGAAGATGAAGGATGCGCACGGGGACATCCTCTACGTCACCCGCTCGCCCTTCCTGGCGCAGAACGCCCGCACGCTCTACTACGCCAATGGCTATCGCAACGACGACCAGGAGGTCGATTTCCTGTCCTTCCGGGAATACCTGGAGAGTATCCATGTGCCCCAGGGCCATGAGATCACGCCCCGGGTCTTCGCGGGCTGGGCTGGCCGCCAGCGGTTGCCCAAAGAGCTGAAGGACAGCCATCGGCTGTTCGAGGAGATCCAGGGCGCCATCACCGGGACCGAGGCCGACAGCGCCTATCTCAGCCGCGATGCCTACCTCGCCCTGGGCGTGCGCCAGTCGATCTATCCGCCGGAGGACCGCGACGCCGTCTACGACCTGTTCGAGAAGTACCTGCGCTTCCTTGAAGAACAGGGGTGGTTCGATCCCAACATCGTCAGCCATGCCTGGTTGGCGCGGGTGGTGCCCCGCTACGATTTCGTCGTCGTCGATGAGGTCCAGGACCTGACCAACGTCCAGTTGCTGCTGATCCTGCGTGCCCTGCGGGACGTCCGCGGCTTCCTGCTGTGCGGCGACTCCAACCAGATCGTCCATCCCAACTTCTTCTCCTGGGCCAAGGTCAAGACCCTGTTCTGGAAGGCCCAGGGCGACGGGGCGCCGGCCGATCTGGTGCGCATCCTCAATGCCAATTTCCGCAACTCGCCCCAGGTCACCCAGGTCGCCAACCGGCTGCTGCACATCAAGCACGCCCGCTTCGGTTCCGTGGACCGCGAGAGCAACTACCTGGTGCGCAGTTGCGGCCCCAGCCAGGGGCGGGTCCTGCTGTTGAAGGACAGCGATCAGGTCAAGCGCGATCTGGACCGGCGCACCGTGGCCTCGGCGCGCTTCGCCATCCTGGTCCTGCACCCGGAACAAAAGGCCGAGGTGCGCAAGTATTTCCGCACGCCCCTGGTGTTCTCGATCCATGAGGCCAAGGGCCTGGAGTACGAGAACGTCTTGCTCTACGGCTTTGTCACGGGCGAAGAGGCGCGCTTTCGCGACATCGCCGGGGACCTGAACGAGGCGGACCTGGAGGGCGACCTGCGCTACGCCCGGGGTCGCGACAAGGGCGACAAGTCGCTGGAGACCTACAAGTTCTACATCAACGCCCTGTATGTGGCCGTGACCCGGGCGGTGGAGAACCTCTATCTGATCGAGCCGCAGCCCAAACAGCCTCTGCTCGCCCTGCTCGGGCTGACCGAGGTCCACGAGGATGTCGGTGACGTCAAGCAACAGAGTTCCAGCCTGGAAGAATGGCGCCACGAGGCCCATCGCCTGGAACTGCAAGGCAAGGAGGAGCAGGCGGCCGAGATCCGCGCCCAGATCCTCAAGCAGCGCGAGGTACCCTGGACCGTGCTGCGTGACGAGGCCTTGGCGGAGCTCGAGGCCAAGGCCCTGGAGCGTCACGACAAGAAGGCGTCTATCGTGCTCATGGAATACGCCCTGGTCTACCGTGACCAGCGCTGGTTGAACGCCCTGGTCCAAGCCGGGTTCAAGGCCGCCAAGCAACCCGGCAAGGCCCTGCCGGTACTGGAGAACAAGCACTTTCTGCTCTATGGGCTCAGGCACCCGGGCGGCGTGCTGCGTGAGGTGGAGAAGTACGGCGTCGATTTCCGCAATGTGTTTGGGCAGACCCCCCTGATGATCGCCAGCCGGCTTGGCAATGCCGATCTCGCCGCTGCGCTGTTGGATCGGGACGCGGACACCGGCCTGGTGGACGGCAATGGACTCAACGCCTTCCAGATCGCCTTGGATCGGGCCTGTGCCGACGAACGCTTCGCCCGCGCCAAGCTGCCGGCGGTCTTCGAGCGCCTGGCCCCAGCGAGCCTGGACGTGCAGATCGACGGGCGACTGGTGAAACTGGATCGGCGGCTGATGGAGTACCTGATGCTCTGCATCGCCATGGTGCTGTTCTACCAGCGCCTCGGGGAGAACTGGGCATCCGCGCGGCGGATGCTCTCGGCGGGCGACTTCGCCGATGTCCTGCAACATTTCCCAGAGTCGGTCGTACCGACACGGCGCAAGCAGCGCACTTACATCTCCTCGATCCTGTCGAAGAACGAGGTGTCGCGGGAAGGCCCCTACAACCGCAAGCTCTTCCTGCGCATGGGTCACGGCCAATACCTGATCAACCCGCAACTGGCCCTGCGCGTCCAGGGCGAGTGGCGCCGCATCTATGATCTCCTGTCGTTGGAACGACTGGCTGGAGAGTTGCAGGATTCGGTGGTTTGGGCCGGTCATGTGTATGACAGGAACAAGCACAGGCAAGCGGCTATCGATGGGCTACGCGCCCAGATCAAGGACCTGAGCGCGGGCGGCGGATTGCCGCCGGAGCTGTTTTGAGGGACTGAGGGGGAACTTCCCGCAGGCGGATCCATGGGTCCGATGAGCCCGCGCTGCGAGTCGTGAATGCGGCACGGACGCACGATGGCAATGCCGAGGTCCAGACGCCGCTGCGGCGCTGGTGCCGGATGACCGCCTGGCGGCAGGTCTCACCGGCCAGTTGCAGCCGCTGTTGTGCGGCGAGACCGCAATCTATGGAGCCACCCCCCATCACAATGTCAGGGTATGTCTCTGCGTGCGTTGCGGCTACTGCAACTGCGAGGGCGGACCTCGGTCCCGACCCGATACCGCCGCCGTGCAGCGCCGGTCAGCGTGGTCCGGTCACGGCCCCCTGGTGCCGTGCCTGGGCCGCAGCGATGGCGGCGAGATAGGCGCGGTCCTGCTCGTCGAGCAGGGCGTCGCCCTCGAAGCGGTAGAGCACGCTGCGGTCGCCTCCGACCGTGCCGATCTGCTCCTCAAAGGCCGCGAAGCGGTACTCCGCCGGCCAGCGCAGCCCCCAGGCGGCCGAGCGCGGCGCGACGACGAATTCGGCCAGCCCGATGGGGCCGTTCCACAGGGCGCCGGTGTGGGTGACATAGATGACCTCGGCGGGGATGCCGATGCCTCCCCCGGCACTGAAGCGATAGCGGTGTCGCACCTCGACCCGCTCGTCCGGGGCCAGGGTCAGGTCGAAGGCATGCAGGCGCCCGAGGCACAGTTCGTTCGGGGACCCGTCCACCTGGTCCAGGGTCCGCACCGGCACCTTGACCCCGCGCACCCAGGTCTCAAGGTCGTGGAAGCTCGGGTCGCGAGACGAATCGGTGGACTCCTCCTCGCCTGTACAGGTCGCGTCCTCCGGGAAGGCGAAGGTCGTGGCGATAGGCCCGGCGGTCGGGTTGTGGAAGACGTAGACCGCTTCGGCCCCCCATTTCTCGCCGGTCCCCTGGGTCAGCACGACCCGCTCAGTCAGCAGCCGGATACGGCTCGCCGCCACCGGGGCCAGGGCGGCCCCGGCGCCCCCGGCCTCGAAGTCGTTGGCCCGGGTTGCGACAGGCAGCAGGGTGCCGATCAGGTGCAGGAACAGGATCGATGCGCGTGGACTAATCACAGAACCCCCAGTTGAGATGGATTGCGATCACGCGGTTCTGCTCCAGCGCGAAGGCGACCGATGCACCTTCGTCGCAGACCCAGTCGACGGTTTCGTAGGCGACCAGGTCCTCGTCGTCGGCAAAGTAGCGCCCGAAAAAGGAGATGGCCAGGTCCCAGATGTTGTGTCGCGTCATCCGGTCCCCGCGGGTGAGGATCGCGACGCCGGTCGGCGTCCGCGCGGTAGGTCCGGCGGCGAGTCTACCAGGGTCCCGCCGGAACCCGGCACCGAGCCGCCGCCGCTTTCGTCGGGCGAGGCCTGTGCGCCCCAAACCTCGGAGAGCTGGCGATTAAGCGTCCCTGGCCCTGGGCACCGGAGTTCTGCCGGGACGACAGGTGTCGGCAGTCGGCCAACTGCGGACACTGGTGCTTCGCTGGCCGGG
>DYRB01000215.1 GCA_020718945.1 Lamprocystis purpurea
TCGAACCAACACCTAATGCAGACATAGCCTTTCGTTTGGGCCCGTGGCAGGGCGTTACCGATAGGGCTCGCCGGGGCTGGGGTCGGCATCCGGTAACGGCACGCCTTGCCCTTGGCTCCTGGGCCGGGCCTAAACTGACCGGCGCGATTCATACAAATGGACTTTTCGACTGTCAATTTGTATAACTCGGCCATGATTGCCCGCCAACTGCAAACGACCCTTCGGCGCCTGGCCACCGCATGGCCAATCATTGCCATCACCGGACCGCGGCAGTCCGGCAAGACCACCCTGGCCCAGGCGGTCTTCGGCGGCCGTCCCTATGTCAGCCTGGAAGACCCGAGCGAGCGGGCCTTTGCCGAGGAGGACCCCAGGGGCTTCCTGGCGCGCTTCGCCCAGGGCGCCATCTTCGACGAGGCCCAGCGCTGGCCGGACCTGTTCTCCTATCTACAGGGCATGGTGGACGCGGAGCGCGTCCCGGGTCGTTTCGTGCTCACCGGTTCCCAGCAGTTCGGGCTGCTGGCCGGTATATCGCAATCGCTGGCCGGGCGCGTGGGCATCACCCATCTGCTGCCGCTGTCCATCGCCGAACTGACGGCGGAGGGACAGCCCCGGCCGGTGCTGGACGACCTGATGCTGGCCGGGGGCTATCCCGCCATCCACGCCCACGGCATAGCCCCCGGCGATTGGCTTGCCGCCTATTTGGCCACCTATGTGGAACGGGATTTGCGGCAGGTGCTCAACGTCCAGGACTTGACCGCCTTCCAACGCTTCCTGCGGCTGTGCGCCGGACGCACCGGACAACTGCTGAATCTCAGTGCCCTGGCGGGCGAGGCGGGTATCTCCCACGGCACCGCCCGGGCTTGGTTGAGCGTCCTGGAGGCGAGCTACCTGATCCATCTCCTGCCGCCCTACCACCGCAATTTCGGCAAGCGCCTGGTCAAGGCCCCGAAGCTGTACTTCATCGACACGGGCCTCGCGGCCTGGTTGCTCGGCATCCGCGACCCCGACCAGTTGGCCCTGCACCCCATGCGTGGAGCCCTGTTCGAGACCCTGATCGTCGCCGAGGTCCTCAAGCACCGGCGCAACGCCGGGGCCCCGCCCGACCTGTATTTCTGGCGCGACAATAACGGGCTGGAGGCCGACCTGCTGATCGAACAAGGCGGCGCCCTGCACGCCCTGGAGATCAAGTCCGGCCAGACCGTCACGCCCGACTACATCCGGGCCGCCCAGAAGGCCGGTCGCATCCTGGGGGACGAAGGTCGCGAGCCCTGGCTGATCCACGGGGGCGAAGATACCTACGTTCGCAGCGGCGTGCGGGTGGTCGGGTGGCGGTCCTTGCCCGCGGCGCTGGGCGGGGTCTAGCGCCTGCCGCCAGGTCGCCCGTCGGCCCCAATCTCAGCCGCGTTGGACTGGCCGCATCCCGGACGGGGCATCAAACCGGTCCCGCCCCAGTCAGCGCAATGCCCGCATCGGCGCCAAAACCTGGGGTAGCCTGACGCCCGGCCCTTCGACCCAACCGGACCCCTTGCCCGGCAGGTCCTGGCCAGCCTTCCCCACGCGGAGCGCGCATGGAAACCACGGCCCACTTCGACAACATCCCCCAGGAGATCGCCCGGCGGTTGGCCGCGGCGACCCAGGAGATCGTGGTCGCTGTTGCCTGGTTCACCGACCGGGACCTGTTCGACGTGCTGTGCAAGTGGGTAGGTCGGGTTAGCGAAGCGTAACCCGACGGCTAGGCTACCTGCTTGCGAAGGGGAGCCAGCTACCATCCCCCACCCCCGGCAGGTCGAAGCCGTTGTCCGTTGCCCCGTTCCCCAGCAGCGTGAGCCAGATCGGCGTAGGGATCATGCCCGGCTCCTCCCGGTGCCATATCCGCCAAGGCCCAGGGGATGGGCCGAGTGGCCGATAGCAACTGCCTGCGGAAAAAAGAAAAATCGGTTCTGGATCGGCCCTCTATCGGCCATCGTCTGCCTCTTGGCCGATAGAGGGCGCCAGGCTGTACCGGGTCCACCGGGCCTCGCCGCGGGCGGAAACTCGACCCTCGTCGGTGAGTCCTTTGAGGGCACGGCTGAAGGTCCGCAACGGAATCTCCGGCCCTACACTCGGACAGGCTCGGCGCCCCCGGGACTAGCCCCGGGGGCGCGACGCCACCGCTCCAGTGGCGGCGACCAGGACCCCGGCAAGGATCAGGCCCAGGCCGTAGAGGTGATGGGGCCGGGGCGACTCGCCGAGGAACAGGATGCCCATGGCCACCGCCCAGGGCGGGATCAGATAGTTGAGCTGGGCGGCGAAGGAGGGCCCAGCGGCGGCGATGAGGCGGAAATAGACCACCGCCGCGGTGGCGGTGGCGAAGACGCCCAGGGCGGCTACTGCGGAAATCGCCCCCCAACCGGGCAGTTGGGTCGGGAGCGGTTCCCAGGCGAGGGCCAGGGGCAGGCTGAGGCCCGCCGCCAGCAGGGTCACCAGGGCGGCGGTGGGCAGGGCCCCGTGGGCGGGGCGCAGCCGGGCCAGGATGGCGGAGACGGCATAGCACAGGGCCCCGGCGAGCACGGCGAGCATGGCCAGCAGGGTCCCTGGGGCGCCGGACCCGGGTGCCTGGAACCCCTCCGCCAGGGCCTCGGGCCCGAACAGCACCGCCACCCCGACGAAGCCCAGGGCGAAGCCGGCCAGGCGCCGCCGGGTCAGGCCCTCGCCGGGGATGAACAGGTGGGCCAGGGCCAGGACCGCCAGGGGCATGACCGCCATGAGGATCCCTGCCAGGCCGCTGTCGATGCCGCGCTGGCCCCAACTGATGAGCCAGAAGGGCAGCACATTGCCCAGCACCGCGATCAGGGCGAAGAAGACCCAGGCGCGCCGGTCCCGCGGCAGCAGGGCCCCGCGCCAGGCGGCCAGCGGCAGCAGCAGGGCGGCGGCCAGGGCCAGGCGGCCGGTCACCACCCAGCCCGGCGGGATGCCTGCCAACGCGACCTTGGTCAGCATGAAGGCCGAGCCCCACAGGGCCGTCAGGGCCAGCAGCAGGGCCCAGTCGGAGGGGCGATGGCGCATGGGTCAGAGGCGAGTGGCGGGTGGTCAGTGGCTAGCGAGGCTTTGCCTCAGACCGACGAGGCATGAGACCTTTGGCCGAAACAAGGCTGCCTCGTGGGAGCGCCGCCCTCGGCGCGACTTTCCCGACCCTGAGCCAGCCGCGTGGCCATCGCGGCGAGGGCGCCGCTTCCACGGGTCTCGCCCTGCCTAAAATTTGACTCATTTGTGAAGATGGGGGTCGCTCAAGGAACCCTAGAAGCTAGAGGAACCCATCAGCGCCCGGATCTTCTCGGCATCCGGTGCCAGGACCACCCCGCGCTCGGTGACCAGGGCGTCCACCAGTGCGGCGGGGGTGACGTCGAAGACCGGGTTGCGGGCGCTCACCCCCAGCGGGGCCAGGACCCGTCCGGCGAAGCTCAGGACCTCGATCTCGGCGCGCTCCTCGATGGGTATCCCGGCCCCGTTGGCCACGCCCAGGTCGATGGTGGAGGTGGGGGCGGCGACCATGAAGCGCACCCCGTGGTGGCGGGCCAGGACGGCCAGGCCGTAGGTGCCGATCTTGTTGGCTACGTCGCCGTTGGCGGCGATGCGGTCGGAGCCGACTATGACCCAGCCTATCTCCCCGGTGGCCATCAGGCCGGCGGCGGCCCCCTCGACTTGCAGGGTGACGGGGATGCGGGCCTGGTGCAGCTCCCAGGCGGTCAGGCGCGACCCTTGCATCCAGGGCCTGGTCTCGTCCGCATAGACCCGGCGGATCAGGCCCGCGGCGTGGGCGCTGCGGATCACCCCCAGGGCGGTGCCGTAGCCGCCGGTGGCCAGCGCCCCGGCGTTGCAGTGGGTGATGACGCTGGTGGGGGACTCGATCAGGCCTGCCCCCAGGGCCCCCATGGCATGATTGGCGGCGCGGTCCTCGGCGTGGATCGCCTTGGCCTCCGCCAGCAGATCGGCGGCCGGGTCGCCGCCGACCAGCCCGTCCATGGTCCGGCGCATGCGCTTGATGGCCCAGAAGAGATTGACCGCCGTGGGGCGCGAGGCGGCCAGGCGCTCCAGGTCCGCGTCGATGTGGCGGCGCCAGTCCGGGCCGCGGTACTCATAGGCATCGCGGGCGGCCAGGACCACCCCGTAGGCGGCGGCGATGCCGATGGCCGGGGCCCCGCGCACCACCATGGAGGCGATGGCCTGGGCCACGGCGGCGGCGCTGTCGCAGGCGAAGAAGCCGACATTATCCGGCAGATAGCGCTGGTCGAGCAGGTGTAGGCGCCCGTCGTGCCAGACCAGGGCGTTGTCCGGGTGTACGGCGAGGGGATCATGGGTTTCCATCGATGTGTCCTTGTGGCAGATTCGGGCCTATTGTGGCCCACTGGGGCGTCCACTCAAAACTGCGGAGTTCGAGGCCATGCAGGCGGAACTGCTCATCCATGCCCAATGGGTCCTGCCGGTGGACCCCCAGGACCGCGTCCTGGACGATCATGCCCTGGCCATCGGGGAGGGACGCATCCTCGCCCTGCTCCCCAGCGCCGAGGCCAACGCGTCCATCGAGGCCCGGCACAGCCTGGACCTGCCGGGCCATGTCCTGATCCCCGGGCTGGTCAACGCCCACACCCACGCCCCCATGACCCTGATGCGCGGCCTGGCGGACGACCTGCCGCTCATGACCTGGCTCAACCAGCACATCTGGCCGGCGGAGCGACGCTGGGTGGACCCGGAGTTCGTCGCCGCCGGGACCCGGCTGGCGGCCCTGGAGATGCTGCGCAGCGGCACGACCTGCTTCAACGACATGTACTTCTACCCGGAGGTCACCGCCGCCGTGGTGGCGGAGGCCGGGATGCGCGCCCTGATCGGCATGATAGTCCTGGACTTTCCGACCAACTTCGCCGAGGACGCCGACGACTACCTGAGCAAGGGGCTGCTGCTGCATGAGCGCTTCCGCAACCAGGCCCTGATCCGCACCGCCTTCGCCCCCCATTCCCCCTACGCCGTCTCCGACGCCCCATTGGCGCGGGTCCAGACCCTGGCCGACGAGTTGGAGGTCCAGGTCCACATCCACCTGCACGAGACCCAGGACGAGTTGATCCAGTCGCTTCGGGACCACGGCGAGCGCCCCCTGGCACGCCTGGACCGCCTGGGCCTGGTGGGCCCCGGGCTCATCGCCGTGCACATGACCCAGCTCCAGGAGGCCGAAATCGACCGCCTGGCCCAGGCCGGGGCCCATGTGGTCCACTGCCCCCAGTCCAATCTCAAGCTCGCCAGCGGCTTCTGCCCGGTGGCCCGGCTGCTCGCCGCCGGGGTCAACGTAGCCCTGGGGACGGACGGGGCGGCCAGCAACAACGACCTGGACATGCTCTCGGAGCTGCGCGTCGCCGCCCTGCTGGGCAAGGGTGTGGCAGGGAGCGCCAGTGCCGTCCCGGCCCGGCGGGTGCTGCGCATGGCGACCATCGACGGTGCCCGCGCCCTGGGGCTGGACCAGGACATCGGCTCCCTGGAGCCCGGCAAGGCCGCCGACCTGGTGGCACTCGACCTGCGTGACCCGGACACCCAGCCCGTCTACCACCCGGTGTCCCAGCTCGTCTATGCCGCGGGCCGGGGCCAGGTCCGTCACGTCTGGGTGGCCGGGCGCCAACTGGTGCGCGATGGGGTGGCCCTGACCCTGGACCGGGAGGCCATCCTGGCCCAGGCCCAGGACTGGGGGGAGCGGATCGGGGCGGCGGAT
>DYRB01000216.1 GCA_020718945.1 Lamprocystis purpurea
ACTGCGTCTTCAAGGCCCTGCTCGGCTCGGAGGCCAACCGGCGCCTGCTGGTGCACTTTCTCAACGCCGTCCTGGGGGCTGACCTGCCGGCCCCGGTGGTCGAGGTGGTGCTGCTCAACCCCTACAACGAGCGGGAGTTCCTCGGCGACAAGCTGAGCGTGGTCGATGTGAAGGCCCGCGACGAGGCCGGGCGGATCTATCAGGTGGAGATCCAGCTCCTGGTCCTGCCCGACCTGCCGGCGCGTATCCTCTACGGGTGGGCGGACCTCTACAGCGCCCAACTCGCCAGCGGTCAGGACTACGGCGACCTCAAGCCGACCTATGCCATCTGGCTCTTGGGCGAGGCCCTGCTCCCGGACCGCCCGGGTTACGCCCACCGCTTCCGGTTCCGCGACGAAGCCGGGCGGGGACTGGTCGAGCACGGCGAAATCTGCCTTCTGGAACTGGCCAAATTTGGCACCGGCGAAGTGCACACCGAAGAGCAGCGGTGGCTGAAGTTTTTCAACGAGGGTGAGCGGCTCGACGAGGGCCGGCTGCCCGACTGGATGCAGACCGAGGAGATGCGACAGGCCATGGGTACCTTGAAAGAGTTCTCGGAGAAGGAGCGGTCCTACCACGCCTACCAGGCGCGCCAGAACTACCTGCGCCAGCAGCGCAGCATCGAGCGGCGCATCCAGGACCTGACGGCGGAGGCGGCCCAGGCGCGGGCGGAGAAAGAGTGCGAGCGGGAGGAGAAGGAGCGCGAGCGGGCGGAGAAGGAGCGCGAACGGGCGGAAAAGGAACAGGCCCTGGCGGAGAAGGAGCGGGCCCTGGCGGAGATCGAGCGCCTCAAGCGCCTGATGAAGGGTGACCCCAGCGCCTAGTCCCGTGCTCCGCTAGCGGACGATCCGCGGCGGCGTTGGGCCCTGACAACCCGCTCCCCCTACTCACCCCTGGCCCACTATCACCTCGGCCAACCTGTGTAGGCCCTCCCCGGAACGGACGGTCCGGGAGTCCCCGTGCTGGACCCTACCAACGAGGGGGATTTCGGCAGCCATGGACGACTATGTCTCCAAGCCCTTCAAGCCCCACGAGCTGACCGGGGCGGTGGAGCGTTGGTTGGGTCGCTAGGTGGGAGCGGCCGAACTGGCATTTCCAGCAGCAACGCTACAAGGTCGCGGCTAAAGCCGCTCCCACCCCACCCGAGCCCCCATGCGCCCTGCCCAAACCGCTCCCCCCGACCGCCCCGTCACCCGCAACCTGGGCCCGCTGCTGCGCCTGCTCGGCTTAGTGCGGCCCTATCTGGGCCGGGTGCTGCTGGCGGCCCTGGCCCTGCTGGTGGCCGCCGGGTCTGTACTCGCCTTCGGCCAGGTGATCCGCGAAGTGGTGGACTCGGGGCTGACCACCGGCTCCGAGGCGGCCCTGGCCCGCGCCCTGGCCCTGTTCCTGGGGGTCGTCCTGGCCATGGGCCTGGCCATACTGGTGCGCTCCTACCTGCTCGCCTGGATCGGCGAACGGGTGGTGGCGGACCTGCGCCGGGCGGTGTTCGACCGGGTCCTGGGGCTGGATGTGGGCTTCTTCGAGACCGCCCGCACCGGGGAGGTCATATCGCGGCTGACCTCCGACACCGCCCTGCTCCAGGTGGTGGTCGGCTCGACCCTGGCCCAGGCCCTGCGCACCCTGCTGCTGGCCCTGGGCGGCATCGTTATGCTGGCCCTGACCAGCCCGCGCCTGACCGGCCTGGTCCTGCTCGGCACCCCTCTGGTGATCCTGCCCCTGTGGCTGCTCGGCCACCGGGTGCGGCGCCTGTCCCGGGCCAGCCAGGACCGCATCGCCGATGTGGGGGCCTATGTGGACGAGGTGCTGCACGCCATCCGCACCGTGCAGGCCTTCTGCCACGAGGCGGTGGACCGGGCCCGCTACGGGGAGCGGGTGGAGACCGCCTTCACCACCGCACTGGAGCGCGCCCGCCTGGGGGCCCTGCTCAGCGGCGTGGCGGTGACCATCACCTTCGGGGCCATAGGGGTGGTGCTGTGGCTGGGGGGCCGCGAGGTCCTGGCCGGGCGCCTGAGCGGCGGTGAACTGTCCGCCTTCCTGTTCTATGCGGTCCTGGTGGCCAGCTCCGTGGGCAACCTGAGCGAGTTGGCCGGCGACCTGCTGCGCGGGGCCGGGGCCAGCGAGCGGCTCATGGAGTTGCTGGCCACCCAGGCGCAGATCCGCGCCCCAGCGCAGCCCCTGCCCCTGCCCGAGCCGCCCCGCGGCCGGATCGAGTTCGCCGGCATCCGCTTCGCCTATCCGGCCCACCCGGGGGTGGCGGTCCTGCACGACCTCAACCTGGACATTGCCCCCGGGGAGCGGGTCGCCCTGGTGGGCCCGTCCGGGGCGGGCAAGACCACCCTGTTCCAGCTCCTGCTGCGCTTCTACGACCCCCAGCAGGGGTGCATCCGCTTCGATGGGGTGGCACTGCCCGACCTGGACCCGGCGGCACTGCGCGCGCGCATCGCCATGGTCCCCCAGGACCCGGTGATCTTCGCCGCCGACGCCTGGGAGAACATCCGCTATGGCCTCGCTGGGGTGACGGACGAGCAGGTGCGCGCCGCCGCCGATGCCGCCCATGCCAGCGAATTCCTCGACCGGCTCCCGGATGGCTTCGGCACCTTCCTCGGCGAGCGCGGGGTGCGCCTGTCCGGCGGCCAGCGCCAGCGCATCGCCATAGCCCGGGCCCTGCTGCGCGACCCGACCCTGCTGCTGCTCGACGAGGCCACCAGCGCCCTGGACGCGGAGAGCGAGCGCCTGGTCCAACTCGCCCTGGCGGGGCTCATGGAGGGGCGCACCAGCATGGTCATAGCCCACCGCCTGGCCACGGTACGCCGGGTGGACCGCATCCTGGTCCTGGACCAGGGGCGGGTGGTGGCCAGCGGCGACCACGCCCAGCTCATGGCCCAGGATGGGCTCTATGCCCGCCTGGCCAGGCTCCAGTTCCGCGGCGAAGGTGATCTGGTCTAGGGGTGATCGATCTGGTCGCAAAGTTCCAGAGACTGGACAGGAATTCGGTTGGGCTGAGGAACGAAGCCCAACGCAGCCAGCGACGCACCACGCTGACTGGAGCTTCCAAGACTTGGGTCGCGAAGCTGGAGCTTCGCGACCAGATCACAGGGGCGCTCGGTGCCGGGGCCTCGTGGGAGCGGCTTTAGCCGCGACGCGAGCGCTCGGCGGGTACCAGTCGCGGCTAAAGCCGCTCCCACCAGCTCGTAGATTGGCCATTGCCAGCACCATGGGTCTGGCAGGGCTGGCCGAGACGTAGCGGCTGATCGCGCGGGTCTGTCGGGGGCCTGACCCGCGCAGCGGCCCGCGGCACCCTCACCAGGGGCGATACCCACCCCGGTAGACGGTGTTCATCATGGTCGCCGGGTGTTGGGGGCGCCCCTGGACCTGGCTGGGGACCTGGTTCTGGACCTGACTGGGGCCTTGGCTGGGGACCGGGACCTGGGGAGCCGCCTGAGCCGCGGCCGCGCTCGGACCGGCCTCGCGCGCCGCCTTGTGCGCCGCCAGGGTGGTCATGCCCTGGCCCAGGGCGCCCAGGTCCGCCCGCACCCCCGCCACCTCCGAGTTCAGGGTCGCCAGGACCCCGCCCAACTGCTTCAGATCGGCCTTCAGGGCCTCGACCGGCGCCAGCCCCTCCTGGGTCTGGGGGACCGGCTGTCCGACCCGGGCGGCCACCCGGTCCAGGGTGACCGCGAAGTCCTGGACCCTGGGCCAGGCGTGCACCCCCAGGGCCGTTGCCACCGAAAGGCCGAGCAGAAACAGCAGGCCCCCCAGGCGCCCCGAGGCCCGCCGGGACCGCTCAAGGGCCTCCAGGCGCTGGGTCTGCCGGGCGATGTGCCCCTGCTGCTGCTCCAACTCCCGCAACTGGGCCTGCAATTGGCCCCGCAGGCGCTGGGCGTCGGTGAACCAACGCCGCTCCAGGTCGGCGCCGGACTCCAGGACCTGGGCCACACGCTCGGAGACCGACGTCAGGAGGGGCCCCGCCACCGCGTCAGGATCTGCGGCCGGCAGAGGGGTCGGCCCCGGGGCGGGGGCACCGACCGGCTCGGTCGCCGCCGTCCCGCACAGGAAGTCCAGGGAGGTCGTGGTGGGGACGCGGGCGCCGAGGGTGATGCCCCGGCGGATACTGGGAGACTTGGCCATGGTACTGCTCCTGGCTGGGACCGGTCTGGCGATGCGCCAGGGCGGAATGATCCCAAGCCAAGCCCACAGTATCAACCGGGAAAAAGGCCCAACCTACACGGGTCCCAAGCCCGTCAAAACTCCACAGGGCCCGGCGGGTGGAGTAAAGTCTCGCCTTGCCGCCCGCAGCCACAGCGCACCGGGCCCGGCATCCCAGCCCACTTCCGAGGTTCAGAGGCGACATGAGCAAAACGGTCAAATACCTGCTTGACGAAAAGGACATGCCCAAGTCCTGGTACAACATCAACGCTGACCTTCCAGTGCCCCTCGATCCGGTGCTGCACCCGGGGACCAAGCAACCCATAGGGCCGGACGACCTGGCGGTGATATTCCCGCGGGCCGTCATCGAGCAGGAGATGAGCACCGAGCGCGAAATCGAGATCCCCAAGCCGGTGCGCGAGGTCTATCGCCAGTGGCGCCCCTCGCCCCTGTTCCGCGCCCGTCGGCTGGAGAAGGCGCTGAATACCCCGGCCAAGATCTATTACAAGTACGAAGGGGTCAGCCCCGCCGGCAGCCACAAGCCCAACACCGCCATCCCCCAGGCCTTCTACAACAAGGAGGAAGGGGTCAAGCGCATCACCACCGAGACCGGTGCCGGGCAGTGGGGCTCCTCGCTGGCCCTGGCCGGGTCCTTCTTCGGGCTCGAAATCCTGGTCTACATGGTCAAGGTGAGCTTCCACCAGAAGCCCTACCGGCGGGCCTTCATGGAGACCTTTGGGGCGACCTGCATCGCCAGCCCCAGCGATACCACCGCCTCCGGCCGCGCCATCCTGGCCGAGCACCCGGACAGCACCGGCAGCCTGGGGATCGCCATCAGCGAGGCGGTGGAGGTCGCCGCCCAGCGCGACGACACCAAGTACGCCCTGGGCAGTGTGCTGAACCATGTCCTTCTGCACCAGACCGTCACCGGCATCGAGGCCATGCAGCAGATGGACCTGGCCGGCGACTACCCGGACATGGTCATCGGCTGCACCGGCGGGGGCAGCAACTTCGCCGGTCTGGCCTTTCCGTTCCTGGGCAAGCAGTTGCGCGAGGGCGGCAACACCCAATTCATCGCCGTGGAGCCGTCCGCCTGCCCGACCCTGACCAAAGGGCTCTTCGCCTATGACTTCGGCGACACGGCCCACCTGACCCCGCTGGTCAAGATGTTCACCCTGGGTTCGACCTTCGTCCCGCCCGGCTTCCACGCCGGTGGCCTGCGCTATCACGGCATGGCGCCCCAGGTCAGCCACCTGGCCAAGCTGGGCTACATCAGCCCCCGCTCCTACAACCAGTTGGAGTGCTTTGCCGCCGGGATACAGTTCGCCAAGGCCGAGGGCATCATCCCGGCCCCCGAGGCCAACCACGCGGTGCGGGCCGCCATCGACGAGGCGGAGAAGTGCCGCGAGACCGGGGAGGCCAAGACCATCCTGTTCATGCTCTCCGGCCACGGCCACTTCGACATGCAGGCCTACACGGACTACCTGGAGGGCAAGCTCCAGGACCTGGTCTACGACGAGTCCGAGGTCGCCATGGCC
>DYRB01000217.1:0-1642 GCA_020718945.1 Lamprocystis purpurea
CTGGCCTCGCGGCGCGGAGCGCCGGGGGCTGCGTTACACCGCGGAGCGCCGGGGGCTGCGTTACACCGCGGAGCGGTGTAACGAGGGCGAGGGCGAGGGCGAGGGCAGGAGCGGTGTCACGAGGACGGCGGATTGGTAACATGCCCCGCCCGGTCGGGCTGAGGCCCGACCTACATGACCCCAGGACCCCTATGCCCCTGCGCCAACTCTATTCGGTACCCGCCGGCCTGCTGCTGGGCATAGCCCTGGCCCTGCTGTTTCCCGCCGGTGGGGTCTATGTCGCCTGGCTGGGGCAGATCTTCGTCTCCCTGCTCAAGCTGCTGATCCTGCCCCTGATCCTGGTCTCTATCTATGCCTCCCTGGCGGGCGGGGACGACCTGAGGCGCATCGGCGGGCGGACCTTGGTCTACTACCTGCTGACCTCCGCGGTGGCGGCGCTGATCGGCACAATGCTGGGACTGGCCTTCTCCCAGGACCTGCCCGCCGGGCTGCTGAACCTGGAGCAGGCGAGCCCCACCACGGCCCCGTTCAGCCTGGACCGGCTGATCGGCAACTTCATCCCCAGCAACCTGTTTGCCTCCCTGACCTCGGGCAATGTGCTGCATGTCGTCTTCGTCGCCGTGCTGGCGGCGGCGGCCTCCCGGCGTATCGCCGGGCATCACCGCGCCCTCCTGCTCGACGGGGCCCAGGCCCTGGACGCCCTGCTGATGCAGACCCTCAATTGGGTCCTGGCCCTGGCCCCGCTGGGGGTCTTCGGCCTGGTCTACGCCGGCCTGGCGGCCATGGACTGGGGCGGGGTCTTCCAACTGCGCAGCTTCGTCTGGGCGGTGGCCCTGGCCGCGGCCCTGCACGCCGCTGGGGTCCTGCCGGTGCTCTACCGGGTCCGCACCCGACGGCCCTTCCTGCCCCTGTTGGTCGCCTGCCGCGAGCCCCTGCTCACCGCCCTGTCCACCGCCTCCAGCAACGCCACCTACCCGGTGTCCAAGCGGGCCCTGGAGGCCTTCGGGGTGAGCGAGCGGGTGACCAGCCTGACCCTGCCCATCGGGGCCACTTTGAACATGCACGGCTCCGCCCTGTACCAGTCCATCCTGCTGATATTCATGTCCCAACTGGCAGGGGTCGAGGTCAGCGCTGTGCAGGCCCTGTTCATAGTCCTGCTCACCATGGCCTCTTCCGCCGGCACGGCGGGGATACCGGGCGGGGGCATCGCCATGATGGCCTTCATGCTCGATCTGCTCGGCCTGCCGCCGACCTATCTGGCCCTGTATCTGGTGGTGGACCGCTTCTTCGATTACCCGATCACCGCCATCAACGTCTGGGGCGACCTGGTGGTGGCGGCCATCGTGGACCGGGAGATCAAGCGGGGCTGATGCTGGGAAGGACAATTCGGCCGCAAATGAACGCAAATCTACGCACATGGGTCAGTTGACCAGGCAGAGTTCTCAGGTCAGCGGGTGGTCCGCAGACCGACAGGAAGTCCCTGATTATTTGCGTCTATTTGCGTTCATTTGCGGCTCAACTGCTTTTCTTGGGTTGATGGCTACCGGGGTTTCCGGGCGTCGCCTGTCCGCATTACACTTTTCCCACGCCCCCGCATCAGGACCCGACCATGGCCTCCAATGCCCAATACCAGTTGCGCGAC
>DYRB01000217.1:1742-5712 GCA_020718945.1 Lamprocystis purpurea
GCCCCCGCATCAGGACCCGACCATGGCCTCCAATGCCCAATACCAGTTGCGCGACGACGACCCCGTAGACGACCAGATCGTCTTCCTCCATGACGTGACCTGGGAGGACTACGAGCGCCTGCTGGACATGCGCGGCGATCACTCGGCCCCGCGCATCAGCTACCTGGAGGGGGAGGTCGAGATCATGAGCCCGTCGCGCACCCACGAGAGCATCAAGTCGACCATCGGCAGCCTGGTCGAGACCTGGTGCCTGGAGCGGGAGATCCCCTTCGGCACCTACGGCTCCTGGACCCTGAAGTCCCAGAAACGCGACCGCGGGGCCGAGCCGGACGAGTGCTGGATCTTCGGCGACCAGGGGGCGGAAGAGCCGCACCTGGCGGTGGAGGTGGTCTGGACCTCCGGGCGCATCGACAAGCTCGACATCTACCGCAAGCTCCGCGTCGCCGAGGTCTGGTACTGGCGCAAGGGCCGCATCCAGCCCTATGCCCTGAGGGGCGAGCACTATGTCCCCATCGCTGTGAGCGAGGTCCTGCCGGGGCTGGACCTGGAGTTGCTGACGTCCTTCCTCGATCAGCCGTCCACCTACGACGCCATTCGCGGCTATCGGCAGGCCCTGCGGGCGGCCCAAGGCATCGGGTAGGCTGGGCCTTTGGTCGCCAGGTACGGCTACCCTGCCGGGGGTGCAGGGGCGGTGCCCGGTTAGCCCGACCGCATTCCCAGTAATCCCCAATCCGAGTCCATCGGTCGGCGCCGCGGCCGGAAGCACCGTGGGAGCGCCGCCTCGGCCGCTGTTCCCGACGCGGCACTACCTCCTCCATCCCTGGAGTCGTCGGCGCGACCGAGTAGTGTGGTGGCGTCCGGGCTCGCTACGCTTCGCCCGGTCGCGGCGAGGCGCCGCTCCCACGGCACCGAGCTGGCCGCCAGACTTGGAACTGCTGCCCGATGCCTCCCCCGGTCGCGCCGGGGTTGCAGTCGCGATACACTCCCGCCACCTCAGTTCCGCCCCCTTGCTGTCCCGATGATCCCACGCGGCATACCCCTAGCCCTGGCGGCCGGCGCCCTGCTGGCCGTCCAACTCCTCCTGCCAGGCGCCGCCTGGTCCGCCGTGCCCTGCGCCCAGGGCGGCGATGTCCGTATCTGGACCGCGCCCCTGCGCCCCCGCCCCGGCGACCCCCTGGAGGTCATGGCCGTGGCCACACAAGGCGGGGACTTCGATCACTTCCAGGTCACCGACCCCAGCGGTCGCCAGACCAGCCTGCGCGGGGTGCGCGGCGGTGGGCCGCCCTGGAGCCTGCGCGGGGCCCTGATCCGCCCGACCGCCGGGACCTACCGGGTGGAGGTCACCCGGGGCGGGCGCTCCGCCGCCTGCGCCGAGGTCCAGGTCGGCGGCGGCGGCAATGGGGGCGCCCGGGGCACCGGGACCTGGGACCTGGCCACCCAGGCCCTCTATGCCGCCTGGATCGAGCACCTCTTCGATGCCCCGCCGGAGCAGCCCTTGAGCTTCCCGTCCCTGGCCCCGGTGCTGCGCGACCCGAGCCGCAACTTCCTCTACGACTATCTGGCCGAGGGCGAGGACCAGCGCCTGCCCGCCGAGCCCGATTGCGCCGATCTGCCCTATTTCCTGAACGCCTATTTCGCCTGGAAGCTGGGTCTGCCCATTGCCTACCGCTCGTGCAGCCGCGGCAGCAGCAAGGCCCCGCCGCGCTGCGAGTCGCCGACCCTGGAGCGGGGATTCACCGGCGCCCCGCAGCCCGCCGGGGCCTTCCGCGAGGTCAGTCGGCGGCTCATGGACAAGGTCCACTCCGGCAGCGGGCGCACCGGCTTGAGCGACCCGGCCACCGACTATTACCCGGTCCCCCTGGACCGCTCCGCCCTGTGGCCCGGGACCCTCTACGCTGACCCCTACGGTCACGTCCTGGTCCTGGTGAAGTGGATTCCCCAGTCCGGCAACCGCAGCGGGCTCCTGCTGGCGGTGGACGCCCAGCCGGACAACTCGGTGGCCCGCAAGCGCTTCTGGGAGGGGACCTTCCTGTTCGCCCAGACCCCGAGCGCCGGGCCCGGCTTCAAGGCGTATCGCCCCGTCGGTGCCTCAGGGCAGAGGCCCAACGCCGCCCTGGACGGCCGCGACGGCACCCCGCCCTTCTCCACCGAACAGGCCGGCCTGTCCCAGGCGGACTTCTATGCCCGCATGGAGCGGCTGATCAACCCCAAAGGTCTGGACCCGGAGGCCGCCTACGAGGCGACCCTGGCCGCCCTGATGGAGCAGTTGGAGACCCGGGTCGGCTCGGTGGACAACGGCGAGACCTACATGCGCGCCCACCCGGGGACGACGGTCCCCATGCCCAGCGGCACGGCCATATTCGAGACCGTCGGGCCCTGGGAGGACTATGCGACCCCGTCCCGGGACATGCGCCTGCTCATCGCCATGAAGGTCCTGGAGGGGCTGCCCGAGCGCATCCGCGGCTATCCGGACCTCTATGCCCTGCGCGGCGAATCCCCCAGCGCCGCGGCGACCCGCATCGAGCGGCTCCACGCCCGGCGCATCCAGGACAGTTTCGTCAGCTACAAGCGCAGCGACGGCGGCACGGCGCGGCTGAGCGTCGCCGACCTCTACGCCCGCCGCGCCGGGCTGGAGGTCGCCTACAACCCCAATGACTGCGTGGAGCGGCGCTGGGGGGCCTCCCCCGGCACCCCGGACTATGCCGGTTGCCGCCGCCAGGCCCCCGCCGATCAGAGGGCGCGGATGGAGGAGTACCGCCCCTGGTTCCGCGAGGCCCGTCGGCCGCCCCGATGACCCCTGCCGTCCGGCCCCAACCCGCGGCCGGTCGGGTTGTCGGTCCGGCTGTCGGTCGGGCTAGAGCCCGACCTACCCCGATGCCCCCATGCCCCGATAGGAGCGCCCTAGTGCTGAACCTGCCCAAGCTGCCCGCCTGTCTTGCTCTCGGCCTGGCCCTGTGCCTGGCCCTGTTCGGCTGCGCCACCCCGCCGCCCCCGACCGAGGCCCCGCGGACCTGGGCCGGACGCCCCGTTGGTCCGCCGCCGTCGCCCAACCCTGCCCTCAAACAGGCCATGGTCTCCCGCGCCAATCAGGAATGGGCCTTCTTCGGCCGCCAGACCGTCGTGTTCAAAGGGGGCGAGGAGAGTATCCCCCACGTCGGGGCCTGGGAGGATGACGAGGGCGGCTACATTGGCCGGGTCAATGCCTACTGGCGGGCCGCGGGCAAGCCCAATCTCGACGGCCTGGACTGCCGCCAGCCTTGGTCCGCCGCCTTTGTGAGTTGGGTCATGCAGGGGGCTGGCGTGCCCAAGGACCAGTTCCCTCCATCCCCCGCCCACTGGGTCTATCTCTCCCGGCTGATCGGCAACTCCGACTACCCGGGGCGCTGGTTCGTCCCCCGTCGGGTCTCCGACTACAGCCCCAGCCCCGGCGATCTGGTGTGCGCCAGCCGCGGCTCCTACCGCCCGGCCACCTTCGACGGCTACACCACCCCCGACGCCCTGCAAGGCATGAACACCCACTGCGACCTGGTGGTGGCCAAGGACGGCCAGACCCTGGAGGTCATCGGCGGCAATGTGCGCAACTCCGTGTCCCGCAGCACCCTGGAACTGGATGGCGAGGGGCGGTTGCAGCCGGTGCCGCGGCGGCCCTGGTTCGTGATCCTCCAGAACCGCCTATAGGGTGCCGACGGGACCTGAGGTATCGCGAATCGCCCGTTCCGGGTCGGTGCCGATGAACCGGTTATCCTCGATGAGGTTGCCGGTGGCATGGTCGAGGTCGCTGGCGCTGCTGCCGAAGGGGTAGCCGCGGTCCTGGTCGCAATAGGACCGCTGGCCGTTGCGGGCCGACAGCCAAACGGCAGGGGCCGCCCCCGCAGCCTGGCCGAAGTTGAAGACGTTATGGATGATCCGGTTGCCATGCGGAGTCTGGTGCCGGATGTTCCCGCCCTCGCCGCAATTGCGGTATAGATAG
>DYRB01000218.1 GCA_020718945.1 Lamprocystis purpurea
CTTCAGTGACTTGGCCATCCCCAACAGCTAATGCAGACAGAGCCCAAAGAAAAGGCCACCGGACCCCTGGGAGGGTCCGATGGCCGGTGTGGTGCTGCGCCCGCTCCCGGGCGGCGCGTTGCTGACAGGGCGCTAGTGCCCCGGCAGGGTGGCGTAGCCGTTGAGTACCAGCAGGAGCAGAGTCACACCCGCCAGGATGAGCATCACGGTCAGGGCCGTGGAGCCCTTTACCATGCGATCTGACGGCGGCTTGACCAGATACTTCTCCAGTTCGCCGCTCGCCTCCAGGCGCTCGTACTCGAGCTTGTGCTCGTGCTTGAACTCCGACAGCGGCACGGCCCCGGTGAACATGATGATGCTCATGGGGAAGCGGTCGGGCCGGAAATGGGAGTTGAAGAAGTGCACCGTGAACAGGAACACGGTGGCCAGCAGGGCCTCCTCCGCATGGATAATGGTCGCGATGTTGAACACCCACCCGGGCAGGAACTGGGCCGTCAGGGTCGGCATGAACAAGGTCATACCGCTGAAGCCGATGATTGCGGCACCCCAGAAGGGGGCCCAGTAATCGAACTTCTGCCAGTAGGACCAGCGGTCGAAGCTCGGCCGGGGCGCCTTGCCGAAGAACCAGCGGAACATGGCCTTCAGGTCCTCCAGGTCCTGCCAGTTGGGGATCATGGAGGTCGGCCCGAACCACTTGAAGGTCTTGCGGTTGCGGATGATGTTGGTGGTCACCAGGATCAGGTGGCCGACGAACACCGACAGCCAGATCACCGCGGCGGTGCGATGGATGATGGCCTCGACCTTGGGACCGCCGATCAGCAGGATGATCGCCTTGGCCCAATCGGTATGGGAGAAGAGCAAGGTCATGCCGGTTACGACCAGGGTCATGGTGGACACTGCAAACAGCAGGTGGGCCCAGCGCCAGGTCGCACTGAAGCGGCGGAAGTACACCGTGTCCGGCTGCGCGGGGTCGCCGATGTGGGTCTTGCCCTGCTTGCGGTCCATGTACTCGCGGTAGAACCACAGGGCCACATGCACCCAGAAGAAGGCGAATACGCCGATGATCAGCAGGTTCATGAAGGCCGCGGTGAGCCAAAGCCAGGGGTACTTGTCGAAGTCGTGGACATTGCCGTGGGGGTAGAAAGACAGGAAGCCCTCGGGGGCATCCTTGTGGCAGGTGCTGCAGGTCTCCAGACGATTGTCCCGGTGCATCTTGGAGGCCGGGTCGTCCACCTTGGCGATCTTGTGCCCGCCGTGGCAGTCGTAGCACTTGGCGGTATTGGTGTAGCCGAGCCGGCTGACCTGGCCATGGTAGGAGGCCATGTAGGTCTTCTGGGCGTCTTTGTGGCAGTCGCCGCAATTGGCGATGATCTTGAGCTTCATCGCGTCGCCCTTGGGCGAGGCGATGTCGTGGGTGGTATGGCAGTCGGAACAGACCGCCGCCTCGGCGTCCTGCTTCTCGGTGACCGCCTTGCCGTGGACCGAGGTCAGGTAGTCCTTCTTCTGCTCCTCATGGCAGCGCCCGCAGACCTCCGGGTTCTTCAGCCGATGTTCGGCGCGCTGCTCGCTGCCCAGGGTGCCGATGTTGTGGGGCTCGTGGCAGTCGTAGCAGGTGGCGTTGGTGCGGGATTGGTCTTTCTTATTGGGGCGGGCATGGACCGAGTGCATGAAGCTGTCGATCTGCTGCATGACCACGTCCAGGCGCTTGTATTTGGGATCGGCGCTGTCCTTCTGCGCCTCCCACTCCTGCTGATGACACTGCACGCAACTGACGCTGGAAGAGAGCGGCTCGTCGTGGGGCAGCTTGACAATGGCGTTGTGGCAAGCGTGACACTTGATCTCGGCGTGGACGCTCTTATCGAACTGCTCCGCGTCTACGAAAATGTTGATCTGTGTCCCGTCGTCCCGGGTCTCGATCTTTTCATCTTCATCGTTGTGGCACTTCAGGCAGCGCTTGTTCGGTATGAGACGCTTGCCCGCGTCCTTGGCCTCGTCCGTTGGGGCGGCCTGTTCGTCGCCCGGCGCGGCGGCATCATCCGCGGCGTAGGCAAAGGGGGTCGCCAGCAGGCACAGCAGGGCGCTCAGGGCCCAGGCCAGTGGTGGTGATGTCGTTCTTGCCATAGTCAAGCTCCTGAGCCGGGTATGCCCGGACGGGTCGATCAGGGTTGTTACTATCGCAGCTTACTGGCACAACTCTGCAAGCTGGGTTTATCGCCGGGCGGCCGCCCGATCTACGGAATCCGGTCACTGACCACCCGCACGCAACAGGGCGTGCCGGCGGTGCATTAGCAACCGGTAATTAACTAAACTGCGGGAAGTCCCCCAGCGGTTAAAAGAAACCGAGCAAAAGGCCCTGTTATCAGGGCGCTTATTTTGCCGCAATATGTCCGATCAGCGGGTGTGGGTCAATAGGTGTGGCGTCACGTTGCCGGCCAGGCACGCCCAGGCCGACGCCGACCCGCCGTCGCGTCGGTCGGCGGTTGCACACTGGGCTGATTTGGCGCACCGAAGGGGCCAGTGGTGGGGGGCTGCGAGGTTTCAACCAACGCCGGAGGGGCTGGGAGCGGGTCGGGCAGAAATAAAAAAGGCGCTGTGAAAACAGCGCCTTTGATGCCTTGCTGGCCGGCTTGCGGCCTGGGATATGGTGCCGAGGAGAGGACTTGAACCTCCACGGGCTTTCGCCCACTAATACCTGAAACTAGCGCGTCTACCAATTCCGCCACCCCGGCAGGTGGCCTTGGGGGAGGCCGCTGGGGCCTCGGTTCCCCGAGGAAGCGCGCATGTTAGTGAGACAACCCGGGCTTGTCAACGGTACACTAGGGCGCTTTCCGGACCCCCCAGGCGGTGATTGTGGCAAAGAGAAAAAGAGGCCCCTCGGGCCGGGACTTGGACCCCCACCAGCAGCGTGAGGCCAAGAAGTACGCCAACCCCATCCCGAGTCGGGAGTTCATCCTCCAGACCCTTACCGAGCACGGGGCCCCCCAGTCCTTCGAGGAAGTCGCCGCGGCCCTGGATCTGACCTCCGAGGAGGACGTCACAGCCCTGGAGCGACGCCTCGGGGCCATGGTCCGCGACGGCCAGTTGGTCCGCAACCGGGTCAACGCCTACTGCCTGGTCAACAGCCGTGACCTGATCGCCGGGCGGGTGATAGGCCACCCGGACGGCTTCGGCTTCGTCAAGCCCGACGCCGGCGGCGACGACCTCTATCTGTACCCCAAGGAAATGCGCGGGCTCTTCCACGGCGACCGGATTGTGGTACGGGTCACCGGTAAGGACCGCCGCGGCCGCCTGGAAGGGGCTGTGGTCGAGGTCCTGGAGCGCAAGACCCACAGCGTGGTCGGGCGCCTCTATCAGGAGGGCGGGGTTGGCTTCGTGGTGCCGGACAACAAGCGTCTGACCCACGAGATCGTCATCCCCCGGGACCTGATCGGCGAGGCCCAGCCGGGGCAGATCGTGGTGGCCGAGGTCACCGACCAGCCCACCAAGCGCACCCAGCCCATAGGGCGCATCGTCCAGGTCCTGGGCGACCACATGGCCGCCGGGATGGAGACGGACATCGCCATCCGGACCCACAACCTGTCGGTGGATTGGCCGGCGGATGTGCTCGCCGAGATCGCCAGCCTGACCCCTGAGGTCCCCGAGGCGGCCAAGGCCGGGCGCACGGATCTGCGCAAGCTGCCCCTGGTGACCATCGACGGGGCGGACGCCCGGGACTTCGACGACGCCGTCTACTGCGAGCCGACCCCCAAGGGCTGGAAGCTCCTGGTGTGCATCGCCGATGTCTCGGCCTATGTGCAGCCGGGCAGCGCCCTGGACCGCGAGGCCTACGAGCGCGGCAACTCGGTCTACTTCCCCGACCGGGTCATCCCCATGCTCCCGGAGGTCCTCTCCAACGGCCTGTGCTCCATCAATCCCCAGGTGGACCGGCTGTGCATGGCCTGCGAGATCCTGCTCAGCGCCGACGGCTCGCCCATCCGCTCGCGGTTCTTCGAGGGGGTAATGCGCTCCCAGGCCCGCCTGATCTATGACGACGTGGCCGCGGCCCTGGACGGGGACCCGGCCCTGTGCGAGCGCTACGCCGACATCCTGCCCCAGTTGCACAACCTGCACGCCCTGTTCCGGGTGCTGCACCAGGCCAGGGCCGAGCGCGGGGCCATCGACTTCGACACCACCGAGACCAAGGTCAAGTTCACCCCGGACGGGCGCATCGAGGCCATAGTCCCGACCCTCCGCAACGATGCCCACCGGCTCATCGAGGAGTGCATGCTGGCCGCCAACGTGGCCACCGCCCGCCACTTCGAGCGCAAGCGCATGCCGGCCATCTACCGGGTGCACAAGGGCCCGACGGTCGAGAAGCTCTCGGACCTGCGGGAATTCCTCGCCGAACTGGCCCTGACCCTAGGCGGCGGCGATCAGCCCAGGGCCCAGGACTACGCGACCCTGCTCGCCTCAGTCCAGCAGCGCCCGGACCGCCACCTGATCCAGACCGTGCTGTTGCGCTCCATGCAGCAGGCGGTCTACAGCTCCGAAAACCTGGGCCACTTTGGCCTGGCCTTTCCGGCCTACACCCATTTCACCTCGCCCATCCGCCGTTACCCCGACCTGATCATCCACCGCATCATCAAGCACATCCTGGCCGACGGCACCCCGGCAGACCTGCACTATTCCCAGAACGAGCTACAGGCCGCCGCCGAGCACTGCTCCGGCAGCGAGCGGCGCGCCGACGAGGCGACCCGCGACGCCGAGTCCTGGCTCAAGTGCGAGTACATGCAGGACAAGCTGGGCGAGGACTACGACGGGACCATCACCAGCGTCACCTCCTTCGGCATCTTCGTGGAACTGGACGAGGTCTATGTGGACGGCCTGGTCCACATCACGGCCCTGGACAACGACTACTACCACTTCGAGCCCATAGGTCACCGCCTCACTGGCGAGCGCAGCGGCAACGTCTATCGCCTGGGGGACCGGGTGCGGGTCAAGGTGGCGGCGGTCAACCTCGACGAGCGCAAGATCGACTTTTCCCTGGTGGCCAAGGCCGCATCCCCCAAGGGTGCCGCCAAGGGTACCGGGGCCAGGCCGGCGGCCAAGGGCGCACCCAAGACCAAGGCTCCGGCGACCGCGGACCAGCCGGTCCAGGCCAAGGCCCTTGCCCCGTCCCGGGCGGCTGAGCCAGCCAGGCCTGAGTCGGAGCCAGCACCGACGCCAGCGCCGAAGCCCGCGCCCAAGCCGGCGCCGGAACCGGCACCCAAGGCCAGGGCCGCTGAGCCCGGCCGGGACAGGTCCAAGACCAAGCCGGCCCGCGCGCCCGATGCAGACCTGGCCCAGGCCGAGACCCCGAGGCCCGCGGCCCAGCCCGCCGCGCGGCGCCAACGTGCGCCAGGGCCCAAGCCCGCTGCGGAGCAAGCCCCGGAAGCCGAGCACGAACCCGCCCCGCGCCGTCGCCGTCGGGGAGAGGCCGAGGTGGCCGCCCTCACCTCCCCGCCCCCGGCCCCCGAGGCCCGCGGGTCGGACATCGGTGCCGAACCGGCGCCACGGCCAAGGCGCAGGGCCCGGGGCGAGCCCGAGGTCGCCGCCCTGACCTCCCGGCGCCCGGCGGCAGCCCCGGCGGCGGCGCCAGAGCCGGCGCCAGAGCCGGCGCCAGAGCCGGCGCCAGAGCCGGCACCGACCCCGGTGGCACCCGCGCCGGCCGAGGTCCCG
>DYRB01000219.1 GCA_020718945.1 Lamprocystis purpurea
GCGACCTGGGCCGCGGCGGTGACGAAGGCCACCGCCTGGGGCAGGGCCTGGCGCCGGCTGTTGTCGTAGCCGTAGGGCCAGCAGTCGGCGGGGTCGGTCAGCAAGGCCCCGGGGCCGGCCAGTTGTGTGAGCCGGCGCACCAGGGCGGGGCCGAGAGTGGGGCCGGGGTCAGGCGGGGCCTTGGATGGTTTCAAAGAGCTTCACCACTTTGGTCACCCCGGGGACATAGCGGACCTGCTCGGCCGCGGCGGTCCCCTCCGCCTGGGTCACCAGACCGAGGAGATAAACGGTCCCGGCGGTGACCACCACATGGACCCGCAGGGGATCGAAGCCGGAGATCTTGACGCCGGTCAGGGCGAACTTGGCCCGCGAGGCGAGGTAGACGTCCTTGCTGATGTCAGTGATGCCCGCGTCGGGTCCGACAGTGACCTCGTTGACCACCTTGGCCACCTTGGGCAGCCGCGCCACCAGGTCGGCGAAGCGAGCGCCGATCTCCCGGCTTTCCGCCTGGCCGGTGAGCAGGACCGTCAGGTTGTAGCTGTTGATGGAGATGTTGCTGTGCTTGCCGATGTCGGGGTGCTTGTGCAGCAACTCCATGGCCTGTAACTCGATGGTGTCGTCGGCCAGCACCCGGGCAGCGGGGCGGCGGTCGTGGACCACCGCGGCCCCGGTGGCGGCCCCGGCCAGGACGACGACGGCGCACCCCTGGAGCAGGCCGAGGCTGAGGGCGACGGCGAGCGGGGCCAGGGCCGACCTGACCCAGCCCGCGGCGCTCTTGGGGCTATTCGACACTGAAGGCATTGCGAATCCACTCCATACGGTCGTCGGCCCCGATGGCCAGGACGTCGAAGCGGCACGCCAGCGGGCTCGGGTGGCCTTGCAGGTAGTGCCCGGCGGCGGCGGCCAGGCGCCGCTGTTTGTGGGCATCGACACTCGCCGCCGCGCCGCCGAAGCGCTCGGAGCTGCGGTAGCGGACCTCGACGAAGACCAGGGTGCCGCCGTCGCGCATCACCAGGTCAATCTCCCCGTGGCGACAGCGATGGTTGCGGGCCAGCAGCCGTAGCCCCTGGCCCTCCAGATAGCGGCGGGCGAGGTCCTCCTTGGCCTCGCCGAGGGCCCCCTGGTTGGGGCGGGCCAAGTCGGGGCCCCTATTTGGCAGGACCTGGGGCCGGGGCCAGGGCCACCCCGGTGGCACTGTATTGCCCCAGGGACAGTTGCCGCTGCACCCGGCCCGCGGAATCGACACGCAGGGCCCCGGTCAGACCGGCATAGAAGGCCCCGGGCCGCTTGGCCAGGTCGGCTACCCGAGGGGCGACCCGGTAGGCGTCGGCGCCCATGGCGTAGAGCCGCTGGTCGCTGCCGCCGAGCTTGGGCAGGTTGCGCTTGAGGGTGCGCCGGGACAGGGGGCCATCGTCATCGGCGAGCATCCAGGGGATGTCCACGAACTGGAGCCCGACCAGGGACTGATCGGCGGCCGGGTCGAAGTCGCCCGGGTAGACCAGGGAGGTGGCGATGGCCGGGAGGCCGGCGGCGCGGATCTGGGGCCAGATGGCCCGGGCCGAGTCCCGGGTGGTGATCAAGAAGACGAAGGCCCCGGTCTTGTCGGCCTTGCCCAGCAGGGCCTGCACCGCCGCATCCGGGCTGCCGGTGCCGGTCGGATAGGTCCCCTGCCCCCCCATGCGCCCGCCCAGGGCCGACCACTGGGAGCGGAAGGCGCCCACCAGCCGGTCCGCCCAGGGGGCGTCCGGATAGAGCATCAGGGCGGAGCGCTGCCCCGCGGCCCAGGCGGCCTGGGCCACCGAGGCCCCCTCGTCCTCCGGGGACAGGGCGTACTGGAACAGGTTGGCGGGGGCCTTGCGCTCGGATGTGGCGCGGTTCAGGGCCAGGGTCGGCACCGGCAGGGCCGCGCCAGCCATCAGGCCGTCCACCGCCGCCTTCTGCAAGGGGCCTATGAGGTACTTGGCCCCGCCGCTGGCGGCGGTATCCACCAGGGCCCGGGCGCGGCCGGCCTGACTGGCGTCGACAAAGGTCACCTGGGGCCGTTTGGCCGCGTCGTCGGCCCGCTGGGCGCTGAGGATGCCCTCGCGGATGGCCCCGATGGCGGTACCGAAGGCGCCGACGGCGAAGTCCCCGGAACTGGGCAGCAGGACCGCAACCTTGTCCCCGGCGGCGTAGGCCCCGGCCTGGGAACCGGACCAGGCCCGCGCCAGCCCAGGCAGGGCGGGGTGGGAGCCGTGATCGCCCCGCCAGGCGGCGTAACGCTGCTCCAGGGCGGCGTCGCCGGCCCCGGCGGAGCCGAACAGGGTGACCAGCTCGGCCCAGCCGCGCAGGTCGCCGCCGCCGCTCGTGGCTAGGCGTTGCAGGTCGGCGGGGCCCAGGGCGGCGAGGGCCTGGACCAGGGCGACCTGATTGGCCAGGCGCTGCTGGGGGTCCTTGATCAGCCCGTCCATCTCGCCCATGGCCTTGGCGGCCTCCACCGGCTGCCCCTTGAGGCGGTAGGCGGCGGCCAGGGTGCCCAGACGTTGGACCCGCAGGTCGGTCGGCAGGGTCGAGGTCTGCACCCGCCCCAGGCGGTCTATGGCCTGCTGGGCGTGGCCCTGCTGGAGGGCGGCGTCGGCGCCGAGGAGCAGGACGACCTGCTGCTGGCCCTGGGTCAGGTCCTTCTGGGAGCTCTGGTCCAGGACCTCCCCCGCCCGCTTGGCCTGGCCGGCGGTGAGCAGGGAGCGGGCCGCCTCGATGCGCAACTGCTCCCGGGTCGGCGGTTTGGCCTTTTCCGCCAGATCCAGGTAATACTGGGCGGCCCCGGCGGCATCGCCCTTGGCATCCAGGGCGCGGGCGGCGCTCAACTGGTCCGCCGGGATCGGGGCCAGCAGGGTCTGACCCTCCTGGGCGGGGTTACCGGCACAGCCGGCCAACACCAGGACCAGACCCAGGGCGAACAGCCGTGGGGGTGTTACGATGCGGTCGCGCAGGGTCGCGGACCAGTCTGGGGTACGCAAGCCAAACCTTTGTTTGTACATGATTTTGTGCGGAGCCGTTGAGATCCCTGGGCGGTCCCTGGGGAGGGGGAAAGGTGACTGAAAAGGCGGGCGTACTATACGTGGTGGCGACTCCCATCGGCAATCTTGGCGACATGACCGAGCGGGCCCTGGCCGTGCTGCGCGAGGTGGACGTGGTGGCCGCCGAGGACACCCGCCATGCGCGGCACCTGCTGACCCATTTCGGCATCCAGGCGGAGCTTTACGCCTACCACGAGCACAACGAGGACGACAGCGCCCAGGGGCTGATCAAGGTCCTGGAGAGCGGGCGCAGCCTGGCCCTGGTCTCCGACGCCGGCACGCCCCTGATCAGCGACCCGGGCTTCGTCCTGGTCCGCGCTGCCCGGGCCCGCGGGCTGCGGGTGGTGCCGATCCCCGGGGCCAGTGCGGCCATCTGCGCCCTGTCCGCCGCCGGGCTGCCCAGCGACCGCTTCCTGTTCCTCGGCTTCCCCCCGCGCACCGGGTCCAAGTGCCGGGACTGGCTGGCCGGGGTCGCCGCCGAGCCCGGCACCCTGGTCTTCTACGAAAGCGGGCGGCGCGCCGAGCGCACCCTGGGGGACCTGGCCGCGGTCCTGGGCGGCGGGCGCCGGGCGGTGGTCGCCCGGGAGCTGACCAAGCATTTCGAGACCTTCCTTTCAGGCACCCTGGAGGAGTTGGCCGGGCGCCTGGCCGGGGACGAGGAGCAGCGCCTGGGGGAGTTGGTGCTGCTGGTGGAGGGGGCGGACGCGGGCCTCGGCGCCGTCCAGGCCCGGGAAGAGGAGCGGGTCCTAGGCATCCTGGCCGCCGATCTGCCCCTCAAGCAGGCCGCCGCCCTGGCCGCCCGTATCACCGGCGGCAGCAAGAACCGGCTCTATCAGGTGGGCCTCGCTTTGGCCCATGCCGAGCGCTAGGCCCTGTTCTGAAATTTGCGTTCATTTGCGTTCATTTGCGGACGGAATTCCCCTCGGCGTGACCGTGGCATGACATGCCCACTTGGCCCTTGGGGCCGGGGGGGATAGACTGCCCTGGGGAGTCGGCCAGGCAGTCGCCGCCGCCGGTGCAAACCGGCGGGGGAGGAAAGTCCGGGCTCCACAGGGCAGGGTGCCAGGTAACGCCTGGGGGGCGCGAGCCCACGGAAAGTGCCACAGAAAATACACCGCCAACCCCCGCCTTCGGGCGGGGCGGTAAGGGTGAAATGGTGCGGTAAGAGCGCACCGCGTCGATGGCAACACCGACGGCAGGGTAAACCCCACCCGGAGCAAGACCAAATAGGGGGGCACGCGGTCCTTGGGACCGCACCGCGCGGCCCGCGCGGGTCCCCGGGTAGGTCGCTTGAGGTGCACGGCGACGTGCGTCCTAGATGAATGGCTGTCCACGACAGAACCCGGCTTATCGGCCGGCTCCCCCCCTCTTCGCGTCCCCGCGGCAACGCGTGCCATTGTTACCCCTGGCTCCCGCCAGGGGCCGGTCGTCAGTTCGCCCCCTGCGCAAGGTTCTCTCCGCAGCGGACTGAATTTCCGCAATATTCCTGGAACGTATCACTTTGGGCACACTGCGTCCCTTAAGTTGCTGACGGGCAAGAAAAATGCCCCGTAAAGCGGCTTGACGCCCGCGGTGTTGTTGCCTAGTATGGGCACCAAAGTGGGGTGAAGTGGGGAATTGGGGAGATTTCGGGCGGAGGGGTGACTGTGTTTCGCGGGGTGTCGGTTCTCAATCTGGATGTCAAGGGGCGCCTCGCGATACCGGCCAGGTATCGCGAAGAGCTCGCGGCCTCCTGCGCCTCGCGCCTGATCCTCACCGTAGACCGCGACCGCTGCCTGCTGCTCTATCCCGAGACCGAGTGGTTTGAGATCGAGCGCAAGCTGGCCGCCCTCCCCTCCTTCAACACCCAGGCCCGCAACCTCCAGCGCCTCTACCTAGGTCATGCCACCGAGGTCGAGATGGACGGTCAGGGCCGCATCCTGCTCCCGCCCAAGCTCAAGGCCTTCGCCTCCATCGACAAGCGCGTCGCCATGGTCGGGCAGGGCAACAAGTTCGAGCTGTGGGACGAGGACACCTGGGACGCCAAGACCAATGAGTGGCTCGACGACGACGACCTCAAGGAACTGGGCAGCGAGGCGGGCATCGGGACCCTGACCCTCTGACCCCGCCATGACCCATGGACATCATCAACCGGTACTGCTGGAGGAATGCGTGGAGGCCCTAGCGCTCCGACCCGACGGGCTCTACCTGGACGCGACCTTCGGTCGCGGCGGGCACAGCCGCGCCATCCTGGCGCGCCTGGGTCCGGCGGGTCGCCTGTTGGGTATGGACCGCGACCCGCAAGCGGTGGCCGCGGGGGCGGAACTTGCCGAGCAGGACCCGCGCTTCACCCTGGTGCACGGGACCTTCTCCCAGGCCGGAGAGGTCGTCGAGGGGTTGGGGCTTATGGGCCGCCTCGCCGGGCTGCTGCTGGACCTGGGGGTCTCCTCGCCCCAGATCGACGACCCGCGCCGGGGCTTCAGCTTCTCTGCCGACGGGCCGCTCGACATGCGCATGGACCCGAGCACCGGGGAGTCCGCGGCCCACTGGCTGGGCACCGCGAGCGAGGGCGAGATCACCACCGTGCTGCGCGACCTGGGAGAGGAGCGCTTCGCCCGGCGCATCGCCCGGGCCGTCTGCGAGACGCGGCTGGAG
>DYRB01000220.1 GCA_020718945.1 Lamprocystis purpurea
GGGCTCGCTGCGCTTCGCCCGGTCGCGCCGAGGCGGCGCTCCCACGGTGTTTCCGGCCGCGGTGCCAGGTGTTGCTCTCAAATTTGGAATGGCTGGCCGCCAGGTTGGCGTTGCAGGGCTCGATGCACTATCTATCCCATCGCCGCGCCGCGGACAAGTCACGGCCGTCAGGTTGTGCTGTCGCGCTTGGCCAAGCTACCATGCCCCCCTTTTTCCGTCGTTTCGGAGCCAGAACCATGTTGCGCGGCAGTATCGTTGCCCTGGTTACCCCCATGGACCAGGACGGTCGGGTGGACTATGAGGCGTTGGGCCGGCTGGTGGACTGGCATGTCGCCGAGGGGACCTCGGGGATCGTTGCCGTGGGCACCACCGGCGAGTCGGCGACCCTGGACGAGGAGGAGCACTGCAAGGTCATCCGCCGCGCGGTCGAATTCGCCGCCGGGCGCATCCCGGTCATCGGTGGCACCGGGGCCAATGCCACCTCCGAGGCCATCCGCCTGACCCGGTGCGCCCAGGAGGTCGGGGCCACCGCTGCCCTGCTGGTGACGCCCTACTACAACAAGCCGACCCAGGAGGGACTCTACCTCCATTACAAGGCCGTGGCCGAGGCGGTGGACATACCGCAGATCCTCTACAACGTACCGGGGCGCACCGCCTGCGACCTGTCCCCGGAGACCACCGGGCGCCTGGCCGCCTTGCCCAACATCATCGGCCTCAAGGACGCCACCGGCGACCTGGCCCGGTTGCCCCGCCTGCGCTCCCTGTGCGGCCCGGAGTTCGCCCTCTACAGCGGGGACGATGCCACCGGCTGCGAGTTCATGCTGCGCGGCGGCGACGGGGTCATCTCGGTAACCAACAACGTGGCGCCGCGCCTGATGGCCCAGATGTGTGCCGCGGCCCTGGCCGGTGACCGCTGTGCGGCCATGGACCTGAATGCCCGACTCGACCCGCTGCACCACGAATTGTTCGTGCAGTCCAACCCCATCCCCGTAAAATGGGCGGTGGCCGAGTTGGGCTTCGGTGGCCCGGGCATCCGTCTGCCGCTGACCTGGCTTACCGACGAATTGCAGCCGCGGGTCCGCGAGGCCATGCGTCACGCCGGGATCGGCTAGGAGCCTGACGGCGCTCGGGTTCGCAGCCCGGGTCGGTCAGCGTACTCGGCTCGGCCGACCTACCCGGACAGCCGAGATCGGCCGGTTCTGGGGAAGCCGCCGCTGCGGCACCAGGCGGGCGCCCCGGCCCTGCCGCCCAAGGATCTTGGGGCCCGGGCGGGTCCGCGGTGTAGTTCCGGGCGCAATTGCGAAGACAGCTCAACAGTCCCCCCACGCGAAGCGAGACCCTATGAGAAACTCCCTTGCCCTGGTTGCCCCTATCCTGGCTGGGCTGATTCTGGCGGGCTGCGGCAGCAGTTCGTTCCTCGATAACATGCTCCCCGACCAGCGCCTCGCCTACAAGAAACAACTGGAGGCGGCAGACAACTTGGAGGTTCCGCCGGATCTGTCCAAGGGTGAGTTTGACAACGCCCTGGATGTTCCGCCGGCCGGGTCCGCGACCCTTTCCGAGTACTCCGGGGAGCGCGCCAAGCGCAAGGCTGTGGCCACCAGCGGGGAGGTGCTTCCTGAGGCCAAGGACGTGCAGCTGCGGCGCGAGGGCAATACCCGCTGGCTGGAGGTCGGGGCGGCGCCCGCCGAGGTGTGGCCGCGGGTGGTCTCGTTCTGGCGCGAGCAGGGTATATTGCTGGTCGAGCAGAACCCCGCGGCGGGGATCATGAAGACCGACTGGCTGGACAACCGCGCCGAGATCCGTCAGGACTTCATCACCCGCATGGTGCAGAAGGTTGCCGAGGGGATCTACGCCACGTCCACCCGCGACCAGTACCGCGTGCGCCTGGAGCGTGGCACCAAGCCGGGCACCACCGAAGTCCGTCTGACCCACACGGCGATGAAGGAGCGCATCCTCTCCAACACCGTCGGCGAGGGTAACCACGCCATCTGGGAGCCCGCCCCGGCGGAGCCGGAGAAGGAAGCGGAAATGCTCGGTCGGCTGATGAGCTACCTCGGCGTCACCGACCGACGCGCCCTGGCCGGTACGGCGGGCGGCGGGTCCGGGGCGGGCGGCGAGGGGGCCGCGCGGGCGGCCACGGCGCGCCTGGTGGCCGACGGTGACGGCTCCGCCCTGGTGATCTCCGATGAGTTCCGGCGCGCCTGGCGCCTCACCGGCACCGCCCTGGACCGCGCCGGCTTTGCGGTTGAGGACCGCGACATGAGCACCGGGACCTACTACGTGCGCTATGACCCGGGTTCCGATGCCGCCCGGGAGAAGGAGGGCTTTTTCTCCAGAATGGCCTTCTGGCGCAGCAAGGACATAGATCCGGTCAAGAAGCATCAGGTGAAGGTGGTCGCCGCCGGGGCCGAGACCCGGGTGACCGTCCTGAACGCGGCAGGGCAGCGCGACGACAGCCCTGCCGGGCGCAAGATCCTGGCCCTGCTCCAAGAGCAGATCCGCTAGCCGTGGCGCTGCCGCCGGGCTCCACCTGGGTTGTCGCCCGAGCCTTGGAAACCGCGGCCCGTCCGCCGTTCCCGAGCTGCCTGATCGCCGCGTCCGCGCCCTCAGGGGCCTGCGGCCTGGTGTTGGTCGGCTACGTCAGGGGGCGCAGTCTGCCTCGCGGCTATCGGCGTTCCTATCGATCCAGTCGCACTGAGCGTGCTGTAACACAATGAAGCATTTGTCATTTTTGCGGGCGCTGGCGATGGGTGCGGGGCTGGCTCTGACGGGGGCCCAGTCCGCTGCCGCCCAGGATGCCGCCACGGACCCGGTTGCGAAGCGTTCCGCCTCGCAGAGCTACGAACAGGCCCTGGTCGCGTTCAACCTGGGTGAGGTCCGCACCTCTTTCATTTTCCTCAAGAGCGCCCTCCAGTCGGACCCCTTCCTGCTCCCGGCGCACCTGCTGCTCGGCAAGATCTACCTGCAACTCGGCCACGGCGACCGGGCCGAGAAGGAACTGCTCATCGCCGACGGGCTGGGGGCGCACCGTTCCCTGATCCTGGTCCCCTTGGCCCGGGCCTATCTCCTGCAAGACAAACCGGAGCAGGTCATTGCCGAGCTCTTTCCCCTGGGCAACGTGGCTGAGGAGGACGCGGAACTGCTCGCCCTGCGCGGCGAGGCCCACCTCCAGCTCGACCAGCACTACGACGCCCGCCGGGCCTTCACCCAGGCCCTGGAGCGTGACCCCAGATCGGTGCCGGCCCTGCTCGGACGCATCCGTGTCCTCCTGCAGCAGGGCGAACTGGGCGAAGCGGCCTACAGCGCCAAGGGCGCGGTAGAACTGGCGCCGAGAAACGCTCAAGCGTGGTACTACAAAGGGCTGATCGCGCGTACCCAGGGCGACATCCCCACCGCGCTGAGCGATTTCGAGACGGCCAGCAGGCTCCTGCCGACCCTGCTCCCGGCCCAGATCGGGCGTATCGGGGTGCTCATGGACCTCGGGCGGATGGACCACGCCGAAGAGGCGATCAGCGCCGTGCGCAAGATCTATCCAGACGACCCGCGCTCCTTCTATCTGGAGTCGGTGGCCAAGTCCCGGCGGGGCAACGAGGCTCAGGCCAAGGTCGCCCTGGATGGGGCCGCCAACCTGCTGTTGCAGCTACCGCGGGAGATGATCGACGGGCATACGCCGACCCTGCTGCTGGCCGGTATCGTCCACTACAGCCTCAAGCAATGGGATCAGGCCAACGACTATCTCAACGCCTACATCCGGCGCTTTCCGGACGCGGTAGGCCCGCGCGTGTTGGTCGGGCAGATCGCCCTGGACCGCAAGCAACAGGAGGTGGCCATCATGACCCTGGAGGCGGCCCTTGCCCAGGCCCCCCGGGATCAGCGAGTCCTGTCCCTGCTGGCCGAGGCCTATATGCGCGAGGGCCAGCACCTGAAGGCGTCCCAGTTGTTGCAGACGGCCATCGATGCGGCCGACGAGAGCGTCGCCCTGAAGGCCCAGAGGGCGGTCAACCAGTTCGGCCTGGGTCGCCAGGGCGAGGCCATCGAGACCTTGGGCTCGGTCTTCCAGGTCAGGCCGGAGTTGGCCAACGCCGGTGCCACCTTGGTGGTCATGCTGCTGAAGAGCCGCCGCTACGACGAGGCGGTGGACAACTCCCTGCGCCTGGTGGCCGAACACGGCACTAACTTGACCTACATCAACCTACTGGGTGTGTCGGCCCTGGCCAAGGGGGACTTCGACTTGGCCCGCTGGGCCTTCACGCTGGTCCTGGCCCTGGACCCCGGCCTTCTCCCGGCCCAGCTCAATCTGGCCGAGTTGGCCCTGCGACAAGGCAGTCTGACCCAGGCCCGAGAGCGCCTTGACGACTTCACCGCCGCCCACCCGGAGAGCGTCTCGGCCATGCTGCTGTTGGCCCGTGTCCTGGAGGCCCAGGGCCAGACCGACGAGGCCCTCCGGGTGGCCGGGCGTGCCGCCGAAGCCGATCCCATGGCGATCCCGGTGGTGATCTACCTCACCGACCTGTTGCTCAAGACCGGCGCGGCGCCGAAGGCCCTGAGCCTGGTCGAGGGGTTGGAGTCCAGGTTGTCTCACCTGGACGATGTGGACCTGCTCGCGGCCCTGAGCCGTGCCTACATCGCCAACGGCCAGCGCACGGCGGCGCAGACGGTCCTGCAGCGCGGGTCTAGCGTCGCCGGTTACGATGCCCGGGCCCTGATGACCATCGCCGACCTGCAGAAGGATGCCGGCGACCTCACCGGGTCCGCCTGGTCCCTGCAAAAGGCCATGGAGGGCGATCCGACCCACATCGAGGCCCGCATCAAGCTAGGCGAACTGCGTGCCGAGCTCGGCCAGATGGACAAGGCGGCGGTGGTTGCCCAAGATCTGTTGGAGGACTTTCCGGACAAACCCTTCGGCTACCACCTGCTGGGGACCATCCGCCAGAAGGAGGGCGACGACCGCGGGGCCCTGGCGAGCTATAGGGCCGCCCTGTCGCGCCAGGACTCGCCCATCCTGGCGGTGCGGGTCTATGGTGCGGAGCGGCGGGTCAACGGTGAGGCGGCAGCACTGAGCTTCCTACGCGGCTGGCTGGAGCGTCACCCTGGGGACCAGATCGCCTCGCTGGCGGTAGCCGAGGGGTTCTTCGCCACCCAGCAGTGGGATAGGGCCCGCGAACTCTACGAACAGGCATTGACCAAGACCCCGGATGCCGCCCTTCCCCTCAACAACCTGGCCCTGATCTATCTCCAGCAGGGTGATCCGCGGGCCCTGGAATTCGCCCAAAGGGCCCACCGGGCCAACCCGGGGTCGCACCTCATCGTCGATACCCTAGGTTGGGTCCTGGTGCGCACGGGACAGGTCGAAGAGGGGCTCAAGTATCTGCGCGACGCCCTCTCGCGGGCCGGTGTCGACCCGGGCATCCAATATCATGTCGCCTTCGCCCTGGGCGAACTGGGCCGGCGCGACGAGGCCATCGCCGAGTTGGAGATTGCCACGGCCGGTGGGCGGACCTTCGGCGACCGGGACGCGGCGCGCGATCTGCTCAAGCGCCTGCGCCAACAGCCCAAGGCACCGCAAGCCCAGAAGGTGCCCGCGCCGGCGTCCTGACCGCGGCGTGTTCGGCTACGCAAAAGCGCGTGATCCGCATCGCAATTTGCAAATTGCGTTTTGCAGTGCAGTTGGCGGATTCGCGAAAAGC
>DYRB01000221.1 GCA_020718945.1 Lamprocystis purpurea
CAGCCCCGAAGGGGCGCGACATACCAGCCCAGGGCAAGGCCCTGGGTGGTCTTTCGTATGGGCCTTAGCCCTGAAGGGGCGTGACATCGGCGGGCCTCGGGAGCTGGCTGATCACCTACCCAGTCAACCCTTGCCCTGGGGTGCCCGCAGCCGATCCAGGCGCAGCCGGTCGCGCTCGTCGAACAGGCGCCGGGAGCCTAGCCAGACCGCCGCGGTGGTGCCGAGGCCGGTCCCGCCGGAGATCAGGAACATGACCAGGAGCTGATACTTGGCCGCCTCGATGGGCGGGCTGCCGGCCAGGATCTGCCCGGTCATCATCCCCGGCAGGCTGACCACCCCGGCGGTGGCCATGGCGTTGACAATGGGGATGAGCCCGGCGCGCAGGGCGTCGCGGCGGATGTCGGATATGGCGCAGTCCCAGGTCTCCCCGAGCATGAGCCGCGCCTCGATGCGCCCGCGGGCCTCCCAGGCGGCCCGGGTCAGACTGTCCATGGCCAGGGCCACGCCGCTCATGGTGTTGCCCAGTAGCATGCCTAACAGGGGGATCAGGTACTGGGGCTGGTACCAGGGCTCGACCCCGATGATGACCGTCAGGGCCAGGATCAGGACGCTGAAGGAGGACAGGAACATGGACAGGGTGCCGATGCCGTAGCCCCAGGCCCCGCGGTAGCGGTGCTTCTGGCGCGACAGCACCTCCCAGCCGGCGAAGCCCAGCATGGCCAGGGCCATGAGCCCGATCAGCCCCGGGTGGGTGGTGGCGAACAGGGCGTGCAGGACATAGCCGATCAGGCTGAGTTGCACGGCGCTGCGGGCGGCGGCGATGAGTACCCGTCGCTCCACCCCCAGGTGCAGGCGCCAGGACAGGGCCGCCAGCAGCAGCACCAGGCCGGCGGCCAGGGCCAGGTCGAAGGGGGTGAGCAGGATCAGATTCATGGCCGGGGCTTCATCCTAAGAAAAGCAGTTGAGCCGCAAATGAACGCAAATGGACGCAAATAAACAAGGACTTCGTGTCGGTCTCCGGTTCACCTCGCGGGTGAACTGCGGACTCTGCTTAACCTACTGACCCATTTGCGTGTATTTGCGTAATTTGCGGCCGAATTGCTCTTTCTAGGTTCATGGCTCGGGCACCAGGCGGCGGTCTTGGATGACCAGGCGGCGCCCGCCCAGGCGCCGGCGCTGGTCCGGGTCGTGGCTGACCCAGAGCACCGCCGCGCCCTGCTCGACCCGGTAGGCCTCCACCAGGGCCTCGACCCGGTCCCGATTGGGCGGGTCCAGGTTGGCGGTGGCCTCGTCGAGCAACAGGGCGGCGGGCCTGTTCAGCAGCACCCGGGCCAGGGCCAGGCGCTGGCGCTCCCCGGTGGACAGGCGGGACACGGCCCAGTCAAGGGTATCGGGGCCGAAGCCGAGTCCAGCCAGCAGGTCCGTGGCCGCGTCCGGCAGGTGGTCGCCCACCCGGTCCGCCCACCAGTGGGCCTCCGCCGGGAGCAGGGCGACGCGCCGCCGCCACTGGGGGGCGGGCAGGGCCGAGCGGGCGGTCCCGTCCAGCCAGACCTCCCCCGGGTTGGGGTCCAGGTCGGCGATGGCCCGCAACAGCAGGCTCTTGCCGGAGCCGGACGGGCCTGACAGAAGCACCAGTTCCCCGGCGGCCAGGTTTAGATCCACCGGCTCCAGACCCTGGGGGGCGACCCCTTGCAGGCGCAGGCTGGCCATCAACGGCGGCGGAAGATCAGGTCGTGCACGGCGTGGCCCAGGCGCTCCCCGCGGCGCTCGAACTTGGTCAGGGGCCGGTCCGCCGGGCGCTCGCACCAGCCGCCGGCCGGGGTTGTGTTGGCGAAGTCGGGGGCGGCGCTCAGGACGGCAAGCATCTGCTCGGCGTAGGGGACCCAATCCGTGGCGGCGTGGAAGGTCCCGCCGGGGCGGATGACCCGGGCCAGCAGGTCCATGAACTCTGGCTTGAGGATGCGCCGCTTGTGGTGGCGCTGTTTGGGCCAGGGGTCGGGGAAGAAGAGATAGACACCAGTGAGGCTCGCCGGCGGCAGGCCCTGGGTCAGCAGATCCACCGCATCCTGGCGCAGGACCCGGACATTGGTCAGGCCCAGGCGCTCCAGTTCCAGCAGCAGGTGCCCGACCCCGGGGCGGTGGACCTCCACCCCCAGGTAGCGCCGCTCCGGGTGCTCGGCGGCCATCTGGGCCAGGGTCTCGCCGTTGCCGAAACCGATCTCCAGATAGGGGAGCGGGGGCGTCCCGCCCCCGTCCACCCCAAACAGGACCCTGGGGTCCAACAGAGTTCCGGGTACCCAATCCACCCCGAAGCGCGGCCACAACTCGGCGAAGGCCCGGGCCTGGGCCTGGGTCAGACGCCCCTCGCGCAGGACGAAGCTGCGGATGGGGCGGTGGCGGGGGCCGCCCTGCTCGATCAGGTCCACCGTCGCCGCAGCGCTCAGAAGAAGAGCCCGTCCAAAGGCGAAGAGGCCGAGGCGAAGCGCCTGGCCGGCATGCGCCCGGCGCGGTAGGCCTCGCGACCGGCCTGGATGGCCTTACGCATGGCGCTGGCCATGAGGATGGGGTCCTGGGCGGCGGCGATGGCGGTGTTCATCAACACCCCATCGCAGCCCAGTTCCATGGCCACGGCGGCGTCCGAGGCGGTGCCCACGCCGGCGTCCACCAGGATGGGCACCTTGGCGTTCTCGACTATGGTGCGGATGTTCAGCCGGTTGCGGATGCCCAGCCCCGAGCCGATGGGGGCGGCCAGGGGCATGACCGCCACGCAGCCTAGCTCTTCCAGGCGCTTGGCGATGATGGGGTCGTCGTTCGTATAGACCATGACGTCGAAGCCGTCCTTGACCAGGATCTCGGCCGCCTCGAGGGTGGCGATGACGTCCGGGAACAGGGTCTTCTCGTCCCCCAGCACCTCCAGCTTGCACAGGTTGTGGCCGTCGAGGAGTTCCCGGGCCAGGCGGCAGGTGCGCACCGCGGTGGCCGCATCGAAGCAGCCGGCGGTGTTGGGCAGAATGGTGTAGCGCTCCGGGGGCAGGACATCGAGGATGTTGGGCTCGTTGACGTTCTGGCCTATGTTGGTGCGGCGCACGGCGATGGTGACAATCTCGGCCCCGCTCGCCTCGATGGCCAGCCGGGTCTGTTCCATATCCTTGTACTTGCCGGTACCCACCAGCAGGCGGGAGGAATACTCCTGGCCGGCGACGACGAGGCGGTCCTGGGTCTGGGTGTCTGGGTTCATGGGGCTCAAGCCTCCGCGATGGACTGCAAAGGCGGCAGGATAGCCGATTTGGCGGGCGGGCATTAGCCCGAGACGGTCCCGCTGACCCCTGTAGGTCGGGCTTCAGCCCGACAAGGCGCTGGGTACGGTAGCCACAGGGGCAGGGCCCAGGGGCACTTTGTGCGGACATCGGCGTTGGGACCGGGCGCCTCAGGCCCCCTGCGTCGCGGCTAAAGCCGATCCCACCGGTGGCGCACGGTTCCCTGAGGTCACCCACCCCCCACGGCGTGGATGACCTCGACCCGGTCGCCGGGGTTCAGAGGATGCTCGCCGAAGCGGCTGCGCGGGACCAGGTCCTCGTTGACCTCGACCGCCAGGCGGCGGCCGGTCAGACCCAGGTCCTCGATCAGGGCGGCCAGGGTGCAGGGGTCTGGAATCTGCTTGGGGCTGCCGTTGACCTGGATCTGCATGGGGCTGTTGCCTCAAGGGCCTGCTTGGTGGGGGCGCGATTCTACACTAAACTCCCGCACCTGATTGATGCGCCACCGGAACCGAGAAGGGGCAATACCTTGACGCAGTGGTCCGAGGACCTGATTCCCATCGAACGCGCCCGCACCCTGGACGGGCTCTTCTTCCAACGGGTGCGGCGCTCCCCTGCCCGGGTTGCCTACCGCTACTACGACCGCGGGGGGGACGGCTGGAAGGAGTGGACCTGGGCGGAGATGGGGGCCCAGGTGGCCCGCTGGCGGGCGGCCCTGGCCAAGGAGGCGGTCGCCCCCGGTGACCGGGTCGGCATCCTGCTGCGCAACTGCCCCGAGTGGATCATGTTCGACCAGGCGGCCCTGTCCCTGGGCCTGGTCACCGTCCCCCTCTACACCGACGACCGTGCCGACAGCGCCGCTTACATCGTCACCGACTCGGCTATCAAGGTCCTGTTGGTCCAGGACGCCAACCGCTGGGGGCGTATCGCCGAGGTCCTGGGGGACTCGGCCCTGCCGGTACGGGTGATCCTGGCCGAGCCGGGCAGGGAGGCGGAACGACTGGCCCGCACGGACCCGCGGGTGGTGATGGCCGCCGACTGGGTCCCGGCGACCGCCCCGGTGCTGACCCAGCGCGAGGGCAACACCGACGCACTGGCGACCATCGTCTACACCTCCGGGACCACAGGGCGGGCCAAGGGGGTGATGCTGAGCCACCGCAACGTGCTCGCCGATGCCCAGTCGAGCCTGACCCTGGTGGACTGTTACCAGGAGGACACCTTTCTGTCCTTCCTGCCGCTGTCCCACACCCTGGAGCGCACCGCCGGCTACTACCTGCCCATGCTGGCGGGTGCCTCGGTGGCCTTCGCCCGGTCCATCGCCCAGCTCGCCGACGACCTCCAGCAGATCCGCCCGACCGGCATGTTCGCCGTGCCGCGGGTGTTCGAGCGGGTCTATCGGCGGGTGCTCGACCAGGTCGCGAGCCGCCCGCTGCCGGTGCGCTGGCTGTTTCGGCTGGCGGTGCATGTCGGCTGGATGAACTTCGAGCGCGAGCAGGGCCGCCGCGGCTGGCACCCGCTGCTGGTGCTGTGGCCCTTCCTGCGCCGCAAGGTTGCCACGCCAGTCCTGGCCAAGCTCGGCGGTCGGCTGCGCATCACCGTCAGCGGCGGGGCGCCCCTGCCGCGGGAGGTGGCACACCTGTTCATCGGCCTGGGTCTGCCCCTGTTGCAGGGCTACGGGCTCACCGAGACCAGCCCGGTGGTAAGCGTCAACCGCATCGAGGACAACGACCCGGACAGCGTCGGGGTGCCATTGCGCAACCTGGAGGTGCGCATCGGCCGTGACGACGAACTGCTGATCCGCGGCCCCACCGTCATGCTCGGCTACTGGAACAACCACGCCGCCACCGCCCAGATGATCGACTCGGAGGGCTGGCTGCACAGCGGCGACCAGGCGCGTATCAGCAATGGCCACATCTATATCACCGGGCGCATCAAGGACATCCTGGTCCTGTCCAACGGGGAGAAGGTCCCGCCGGCGGACATGGAGATGGCCATAGCCCTGGACCCGCTGTTCGAGCAGGTCCTGGTGGTGGGGGAGGGGAGGTCCTTCCTCAGCGCCCTGGTGGTCCTGTCCGCCGACCTGTGGCCTGGGCTGGCCATGGAGTATGGCCTGGACCCGGAGGTCGAGAAGAGCCTGGACGACCCGCGCCTGCACAAGGAACTGCTGCGGCGCATCCGCGAGGCCCTGCGGGACTTTCCGGGCTACGCCAAGATCCGTCGCCTGACCCTGACCCTGGAGCCCTGGTCGGTGGACAACGGGCTCATGACCCCTACCCTCAAGGTCAAGCGGGCCCAGGTCCTGAGTCGCTATGCCGAACAGGTGGAGCTTATGTATGCGGGGGATGCCTGAGCCGCGCCCCGAGGCCGGCCAGCAATACCTAGCGAGGCTTCGCCTCAGACCGACGAGGCATGGGCGGTCCCGGTTGAGCGACG
>DYRB01000222.1 GCA_020718945.1 Lamprocystis purpurea
TGGACCTTCAGTTTCAGGCTGCGGCTTCGACTCCGCTTCCCCTCACCCCCAACCCCTCTCCCGGGGGGAGAGGGGAGTGAAGAGCCCCTCCCCTTCCCGTCTCGGCGAGGTCATCGGCGCCCTGCGCCGGGGGACCGTGCCCCAGGCCGGGCTCGATCTGCTGGCCGTCGGGCTCCAGCGCTTCGAGCCCACGCTGAGCGACGAGCTCGACGCGACCCGTCTGGGGCGGGGCCACTTCAAGGCGGTGCGCGGCGACTATGGCTGCGGCAAGACCTTCTTCGGCCGCTGGCTCCAGGAGCACGCCCGGGCGCGGGGCTTCGCAACCACCGAGATCCAGGCCTCCGAGACGGAGACACCGCTTCACCGCATGGAGACGGTCTACCGGCGTCTGTGCGAGCGGCTGACCACGAGCGACGGCGATGGGGCCTTTCGCAGCGTCATCGACGGTTGGTTCTACACCCTGGAGCAAGACGCCTTGGCCGATGGCCGAATCGACCCGGAGGACGCCACGGCGCTGGTCCAGGCCACCGATGTCCTGATGGAACGGCGCCTGACCAGCGTCACCCGGGTCGCGCCGGCCTTCTCCGCCGCCCTGCGCGCCTATCGTCAGGCACTGCTGCGCGAGGAGGCCGCGACCGCTGAGGGCCTGATCGCCTGGGTCGCCGGACAGCCGACCGTCGCCGCCGGGGTGAAGCGTGTGGCGGGGATTCAGGGGGCGATCGATCACTTCGGCGCGACCAGCTTTCTGGCGGGGCTGCTCACCATCCTGAGGGATTGCGGGTACGCCGGGATGGTGCTGGTCTTAGACGAGGTCGAGACCCTGCAACGGATGCGTGGGGACACCCGCGACAAGGGCCTCAACGCCTTGCGCCAATGGCTCGACGAGATCGATGCCGGACGCTTTCCGGGCCTCTATCTGCTGGTCACCGGGACCCCGGCCTTCTTCGACGGCCCCCAGGGCGCGCAGCGGTTGCCCCCGCTGGCACAACGGCTGCACACCGACTTCGCCACCAACCCGCGTTTCGACAACCCCAGGGCGGTCCAGGTCCGGCTGCCGGGCTTCGGGATCGAGTCCCTGTGCGAGGTCGGCCGCAAGGTGCGGGACCTCTACGCGCGGCAGTCACAGGTGCCGGGGCGCATCCAGTCCCTGGCGGACGATGCCTACGTCGCCGATCTGGCCGCCGCCGTGACCGGTCAGCTCGGCGGCAAGGTCGGCATAGCCCCGCGGCTCTTCCTCAAGAAGCTCGTCGCCGACGTGCTGGACCGGGTCGATCAGTTCCCCGACTTCGACCCCAGGACCCACTACGCCCTGACCGTCTCGGACACCGAGCTGACCGTCACCGAGCGGGCCGCTCGGGGGGCCCGCGGCGTCGACGACATCGAGCTGGAGACGTGACCCCTTTCGAGCGCCTGCACCCGGCGCTGCAATATCACGTCGTCAACTCGCTGGGTTGGGCGACGCTGCGGCCGACCCAGATCGAGGCCATCGAGCCGATCCTGGCCGGTGAGGATGTGTTGCTGCTCGCCCCCACGGCCGGGGGCAAGACGGAGGCGGCGGTCCTGCCGCTGCTCTCCCGCATGCTGACCGAGGGCTGGTCGGGGCTCGGCGTGCTGTACGTCTGCCCGATCAAGGCCCTGCTCAACAACCTGGCGCCTCGCCTCGAAGGCTATCTGGGGCTGGTCGGGCGGCGCGTCGGTCTCTGGCACGGCGACCAAGGTGCCGCCGCCCGCAAGCGGCTCCTGGCCGACCCGCCGGATCTGCTCCTGATCACGCCCGAGTCCATCGAGGGGGTCCTGACCGCCCGGGACCCGGACCGCAAGTTGCTCTTCCGGCACGTCCAGGCGGTGGTGGTCGATGAACTGCACGCCTTTGCGGGCGACGACCGCGGTTGGCACCTGCTGGCCCTCATCGAGCGCCTGACGCGCCTGACGGGCAGGCGGCTCCAGCGCCTGGGCCTGAGCGCCACGGTGGGCAACCCGGACTTTTTGCTCGATTGGCTCACGCTGGGTCGCGGCGGCCGGGTGGTCGGCAGTGGAGGGGCATCCCAGGAGGCGGACGTCACCATCGACTCCGTCGGGACCCTGGAGAACGCCGCCCTGGTGATCTCGCGGCTGCACCGCGGGGAGAAGCGGCTGGTCTTCTGCGACAGCCGCAGCCGGGTGGAGGCCCTGGGCGGGGCCCTGCGCGCCGCGGGCGTCCAGGTCTTCGTCTCGCACAGCTCGCTCTCGGTGGAGGAGCGCCGCCAGGCCGAACGGGCCTTCGGCGAGGCCACCGACTGCGTCATCGTCGCTACCAGCACCCTGGAGCTCGGGATCGATGTGGGCAACCTCGACCGGGTGATCCAGATCGACGCCCCGGCCACGGTGTCATCGTTCCTGCAGCGCATGGGCCGCACGGGCCGCCGTCCAGGGGCGTTGCGTAACTGTCTGTTCCTGGCGACCTCCGACGAGGCCCTGCTGTGTGCGGCGGGTCTCGCCGCCCTGTGGCGCCAAGGCTTCGTCGAGGCCGTGACGCCCCCCGCCAGCCCCTTCCAGGTGGTCGCCCAGCAGATCCTGGCCCTGGTCCTGCAACAGCGCGGTGCCCAGGCACCGGACGTCCGCACGGCGATCCAGGAGGCCTTCCGCGATGTGCCCGGAGAGATTGTCGATCGGACCTTGGCGCACCTGACCGCCGAGGGCATCCTGTGGGATGACCAAGGCGTGCTTGGGTTTGGTCCGCGGGGAGAGAAGGAATTCGGCCAGCGCAACTTCCTTGAGCTGCTTTCGGTGTTCACCTCGCCGGTGCAGGTCCAGGTGCGTTACGGCAGCTCGGAGATCGGTACGGTCGATCCTCTGAGCCTGCGCCGGGACGATGGCAGGCCGGTGGTCCTCCAGCTCGGCGGGCGCGGCTGGCATGTCAACTCGGTCGACTGGGGACGCCGTGTCGCCTGGGTCGAGCCAACGGCAAGCCAAGGCCGCACCCGCTGGGTCGGCAGCGCCCGGTCCCTTGGCTTCCCCCTGTGTCGGGCCGTGCGGGGCGTCCTAGCGGGTGTCGACCCCGGCGTCACCCTATCCCGCCGCGCCAGCACCCGGCTCGCCGAGGTCCGGGAAGAGCTGCCGTTCTGCGGGGACGGCTACACGTCCCTGGTCACGGACGACGAGGGCGTGACCCGCTGGTGGACCTTTGCCGGGTTCGGCGCCAATGCCGTTCTGGCCCAGAGGCTGGCCAGGGACGGGGCGGCCGTGAAGCGGCTGGACAATTTCTCCATCACCTTGGCGCAAGAGCCGGTCGAAGGGCTGACTGCGATGCTGGCCCCGGGTCCCCTCGATCGACCGGCGGCGTCGTGGGAACCATGGATGGATCAGGTCGAGCTCAAGTTTTCGCTCTGCCTGCCCGAGGGGCTTGCCCACGCGGCTCTGGTGGCGCGCCTGACCGATCCGCAGGGGGCAGGGCGGGTGCTCGGCGAGCCGGTTCGGCACGTTCGGGTGGCGGTCAATGGATAGGAGGGCTCCGCAGATACAACTGGCATCCGCTCCGGCAAGCGCTCGGCCTTGAATGTCTAACGGACGGGGATTCTGCGCACGCCTCACATCTGGTCTGCGTCAATTCTTACACGTATCCTGATCAGACCCGTTGGACCAGCCGTCAGTCCACATGCCGGCCTGCCGGGCCGGGATAGGCCCCGGTCACCGCCGCAACCAGGGCCGTGCGGCCCAGGTCCGCGGCATGTTGCCGCGGGATGTCCAACGCCTCCCGGCACTGGGCTGCCCGTTCCTCCGAGTCGAGACAAGGCAACAGGATCAGTTGGTCCATGGCATCCTCGCTGGTCAGGATGTCTGTCCAATTGTGCAGCAACCGGCTGCACAATCTAACACGCAATGAATTTCAAGAAGACCCAGGCCGGTCAAACCTGCGATGCTCCTAGGGCCGGGGCGATACCGAAACCAGCCGATTTCCAGAGGATTCGATGAATTATTCCAATATACTGGAGGAGCTGAACAGTGCGTCCCTGTTCGACCTCTATCGCCTGCAGCAGGCCATTCGCCGCAGCCTGGAAGACCCTGTAAGAATCGGAAGAATAAAGGGTGCGCTGAAAGTCGGGCAGGACATCGAGTACTTCGATGCAGAGCAAAACCGACTGATCCTAGCGAACATTGTCGAGCTGAACAGGACCAGGGCCCTGGTGAGAAACCGCCATGACGGTGCGCTGTGGCATATCCCTTTCTACAACATCAATCTCGACCATGCAGATGTCAGTATTTCCCGCTCGACCGGTAAGCTCGACCGAAACAGCCTGAAGGTCGGCGACAAGGTGGCCTTCAAGGATAGAAATGCCGGTGAATGGTTTGGCGAAGTGATCAAGCTGAATCAGAAAACCGCGAGTGTATTGGTCGGCACGACACGATGGAAGGTCAGCTATGGCCTGCTGTCCTCGATCATCGAAGGGGAACTGGGAGGCGAAGCCCACTTGATCGAAGGCCAGGTCCTTTCCAGGGATTGATATTTGCAGCGACGCATCATCTCGCAGAGATCCTGAACAGACCCTGTCCTCGTCCCACAGGATTCACCGCGGCTTGATGCCAAGCAGGTTGCGGACCCGCTTCCAGGGATTCAGGACCACCGGAACCTCGCCGGCCTTCCGGTCGAAGAAGAATCCGGTGGACGAGCCGCCATCGAGGTTGATGGCCTGTTCGACCCTCCAACCGGTCAGGGCACCCGGCGTGGCAAGACATTGCGCGAGGTCGGCGAGGGTGGGCGTGCTCAGGGTGGCGCCGAGCACCCAGCGCCCTCGCCCATCCGTGGCGGTGAAGGTCCGACGACCGGGGTCGGACCTGGACAGGCCCCGCACCGCTTTTCGCCCTTCCACTAGGTAGGGACCCGTCTGCAACAAGGCGGTGATACCCGGGTGGTCCTGGAACCGGGCCCGCCGGACTATGTGGGTGCCCTTGCCGTCGCCGTAGACCAGGCCGCTGAGGAGCTTCGCGGTCTCCAACCGGTTGATCCGTGTCCCCCGGGAGATCACCAACCCGGATGGCCGCCAGTCGGGATGGAAGAAGCCGCCGTTGACCCCCGCGACACAACCCTGGGCCCGGAAGGCATCCGCCAGGGTCGGATAGGCGGGCTCGGGACCGGCCCCAAGATCAACTATCTCCAGGCGGAACGCCCGCGAGGAGAAAAAGGCCAGGTGCGCTGTGATCTGGGTGCCGTCAGATGGACGGACCGCCGTGCGTTTGGCGTAGAACAGGTCCGAGGTGCTGTCCCTGCGGTCCGGTTCCCCTGCGAGCTTCCATTCCGCGACGAGGGCGTTCGTGGCAAGCGCCAGGAGGGCGCAGAGAAGCAAGGGTGGCGAAGTCATGCCGCGGGTCGGGAGTTACTTCGTGCGGACAGTGGTCGCCGCCTTGTGGCCGGCCGAACCGTCGAATCTTGGGTCATTGTCCTCGGCCGGCGCAGGTGCTGTGTTCGGAAGCGTCCGCTACAACCGCGTCGCCAGGCCGAAGCGTCGATGGCCTTTCGGGTGACCGGTGTCCAAGGACGGACATCATCGATCCTCTCGACCGTGCCAGATGCGCAGCACGACGACACACTCGTCGCGCACCGTGTAGTGAACCGTGTCCTTCCGGCAAGGCTGCGTGAACTCCGAGCAACCGTCCGGTAACGTGGGAGCCCCGCGTGCTTGGCGAGCGGGGTACTGCGCAAGTG
>DYRB01000223.1 GCA_020718945.1 Lamprocystis purpurea
TGGGGGGTGGAGAAGGTCTTGTGCAGGTTCATGTGGATGACGTCGAAGCCCATGTCCCCCGGGCGGACCTTGCCCAGGATGGCGTTGAGGTTGGCCCCGTCGTAATAGAGCAGCCCGCCGGCCTGGTGGACGGCGGCGGCTATGTCCTGGATGCCGCGGTCGAAGACCCCCACGGTGCTCGGGTTGGTGAGCATGATGCCGGCGGTCTGGGGCCCCAGGACCCGCTTCAGGGCCTCGATGTCTACGTCGCCGTCGGGACCGGTGGGGATCTCCCGCACGGTGAAGCCGCACTGCACCGCCGAGGCCGGGTTGGTGCCGTGGGCGGCGTCCGGGACCAGGATCTCGGTGCGGGCGCTGTCGCCCCGGGCGCGGTGGTAGGCGGCGATCATGGCCACCCCGGCAAACTCGCCCTGGGCCCCGGCGGAGGGGGCCAGCGAGACGGCGTGCATGCCGGTGACGTCTTTCAGGATCTCCTGGAGGTCGAACAGGCAGGCCAGCAGCCCCTGGCTGTGGGTCGCCGGGGCCAGGGGGTGGCGGGCCAGGAATCCCGGCAGCATGGCCAGGGAGTTACAGCCCCTGGGGTTGTACTTCATGGTGCAGGAGCCCAGCGGGTAGAAATGGGTGTCGATGGAGAAGTTCTTCTGCGACAACCGGGTGTAGTGGCGCACCACCTGTAGCTCCGAGACCTCCGGCAGGGCCGGCGGGGTCGCCCGGCGCAGGTGCGCGGGCAGGTCCAGGGAGTCCGCCGCGGTCAATGGGGCCTGGGCGGTGGCGCGGCGGCCGGGTCTGGAGTGCTCGTGGATCAGCATGGTGTCTGGGATCGATTGGGGTTCGGTGGAGGGAACTGGGCTAGGCCGCTTCAGCGACGGTTGCGGCCACGCGCCTTGCCGCCTCCTCCGGGGAAGCCGCTTCTAGGAACTGGTAGCGTCCGATGAAGGGCGGCGTCTCGCGCCGGTCGAAGTCCTCGGCCACCACGGGGATGATGCGCTTGTGCCCTGCCACGGCAGCCCCTAGCTCGAAGAGTATCCAGGGGTCAGACACGCTACGGGGCGTCAGGATGAATACCATGGTCTTGCTCTCGCGCAAGGCCTTTTCCATCGGTTCCTTCCAGGCATCGCCGGGGCGGATCTCGGCGGCGTCCAGCCAGGCGTGCACCCCGGCGGCGCGCAGGGCGTCGTTGAGTCGTTCCGCCCAGGGCCGGTCCGGGCGTGCGTAGGCCAGGAACACATCGGGACTGGCATGCCTAGGCATCGCGTTTTGCTCCGGTTCGTCTGGCAAGGTCGGCGAAGTAGTCGTCGATCCGGTTGAGCGGGATGATGTCTTCCTGCTTCAGAAAGGCGGGCACCTTCTCGATGGCCAGGAAGTCGCTCCGGCTGAGCCCGTGCAGCAGCACAATCATCGGGCAGGGCGGCTTGCGGTGGTAGTGGGCGAGGCTGATTTCCACCCAGACCCAGGGCCTCTCTATGGCCCAGGGAGTGAGCAGTACGACAAGTTCGGCGGCCTCGGCGACGGCCTCGGCGATGCGCTGGTCCGGGTCGTCTGCGAACTGGATGCAGGATACGTCCAAAAAGGTCCGTGCCCCGCAGCGCTCGATCCCTGCCGCGATCTGCCTCGCCACCCAGGTATCCTCCCCAGAGTGGCTGATGAACACCAGCGGGGCAGCCTCGCCGACCTCGGTCCCTGCGGGCTTGGCGGGGCGAGGCTTGCGTCGCTTTTGGTCCTTCACCTTGCGGTGCCCATCGCCCGTCCCTTGTTAGCCCAAGGCCGCCAGGGCCGCGTCGTAGTTCGGCTCCTGGGTGATCTCCGGGACCAGTTCGGTGTACAGGACCTTATCGTCGGCGCTCAAGACCACTACGGCGCGGGCGGTGATGCCGGCCAGGGGGCCGTCCACGATCAGGACCCCGTAGTCCTTGGCGAAGTTGCGCGAGCGCATCATGGACAGGTTGACGACGTTAGTGATGCCCTCAGCGTCGCAGAAGCGCTTGGAGGCGAAGGGCAGGTCGGCGGAGATGACCAGGGCCACCGCGTCGGTCTTGCCGGCCATGGCGGCGTTGAACTTCTTGGTGGAGGTGGCGCAGACCCCGGTGTCCAGGCTGGGGACTATGTTCAGCAGCTTCTTCTTGCCGGCGTAGTGGGCCAGGGACACGTCGCTCAGGTCCCCGGCGGTGAGCTTGAAGTCCGGGGCTGGGCTGCCGACGGCGGGCAGGTCGCCGGACAGGTTGACGGGATTGCCTTGCAGGGCGGTTTGGGCCATGAGATATCTCCGGTGTAGGGTCCGCTGTGCGGACCGATTTGGGTAACGAATGGGTCGGGTCTGGTCCGCACAGCGGACCCTACGCGAACTTGGGCTCCACCGGGCAGCGCGCCTGGGTGCGGGTGGCGATCACCCGGGTCAGCTTGGCGGCATAGGCGGTCATGTCGGCCTCGCTGCGGGTCTCCGTGGCGCACACCAGGAGCGCCGGGTCGAGCTCCGGATACTCCAGCCCCAGGTCGTAACCGCCCAGGATGTTGTGGGCGGCCAGGGAGCGCAACAAGTCCGCGGTCGGTGCGGGCAGGCGCAGGGCCTGTTCGTGGAAGACCTGGCGCTCGAACAGGGGCTCCACCCCGGGGATGGCGCACAGCAGGGCGGTGAGGCGCCGGGTGTTGGCGTGGCAGGCGGCGGCCACCCGGGCCAGGCCCTCGGCCCCGAGCAGGGCCAGGTGGATGGTGGCGGCGGTGACCAGCAGCCCCTGGTTGGTGCAGATGTTGGAAGTCGCCTTGGAACGGCGGATGTGCTGTTCCCGGGCCTGGAGGGTCAGGGTGAAGCCCTCCTTGCCTTCCAGGTCCAGGGTGCGCCCGACGATGCGCCCGGGCAGTTGCCGCACCAGGGCCTGCTTGCAGCACAGGAAGCCGAGATAGGGCCCGCCGGAGGCCAGCGGTATGCCCAGGGGCTGCCCCTCGCCGCAGGCGATGTCCGCCCCCGCCGCGCCCCAGTCCCCCGGGGGCTTGAGCAGGGCCAGGGCTACCGGGTTGACCACGCCTATGACCAGGGCCCCCTCGGACTGGGCCCAGTCGGTCAGGGCATCCACCTCTTCCATGACGCCGAAGAAATTGGGCTGGGCTATGACCAGGGCGGCGAAGCCCTGGTCAGCGGCGGCGGCCTGGGCCTGCTCCACCTGGGTGTGGCCACCGGCCCGGTCGAAACCGACCTCGACCAGCTCGATCCCCTGGTTGTGCACTATGGCGTGCACCGCCCGGCGATAGAGCGGGTGCAGGGCCCGCGGGATCAGGACCCGGCGCGACTTGGACTTGTGGTTGGCCCGTACCGCCATGAGCACCGCCTCCGCCAGGGCCGAGGCCCCGTCGTAGAGGGAGGCGTTGGACACGTCCAGCCCCGTCAGGGCCGTCATCATGGACTGAAACTCGTACAGGAGCTGGAGGGTGCCCTGGCTCGCCTCGGCCTGGTAGGGGGTGTAGGCGCTGTAGAACTCACCCCGGGAGGCGAGCTGCCAGACCGCCGCCGGGACATGGTGGTCGTAGGCCCCGGCCCCGATGAAGCACAGGGCCTGGCCATCGGCCTGGGCGCGGGCGGCCATGAGCCGGCCAACCTCCATCTCGGAGAGGGCCGAGGGCACGGCCCCCAGGTGGCCGGCGCGCAGGTCGGTGGGGATCTCGTCGAACAGGTCCTCGATGGAGCCGGCCCCGATGGCCGCCAGCATGGCGGTCACGTCTTCCTCGGTGTGCGGTACGAATGGCATGGCGGCTGGGGCGGATCAGTGCTCGTCGGCGACGGCGGTGTAGGCGGCGGCGTCCATCAGGGCGTCCAGTTGCCCGGCGTCGGCCAGGCGCAGCTTGAAAATCCAGCCGGCGGCGTAGGGGTCCTGGTTGATGGTCTCGGGGGCGTCCACCAGTTCGGCATTGACCTCCGTGACCTCGCCGGCCAGCGGGCTGTAGATGTCGGAGGCGGCCTTGACCGACTCGACCACGGCGCAGGCCTCCTCCATGGCGACCTTGCGCCCGATCTCGGGCAGTTCCACGAATACCAGGTCCCCCAGGGCCTCCTGGGCGTGGTCGGTGATACCGACGGTGACGGTCCCGTCGCCGTTGTCCTGCACCCACTCGTGGCTCTGGCTGTACTTGAGCTCGGCTGGGACTGTGCTCATGGGTCTCTCCGGTTGGAAGCGATCAGGTTAATGACTGGGGTCGGTCGGCGGCGGGGCATTCTCGCACCGCAAGGACCCCTTGTGCAGGGTTGAGTGGCAGCCGGTCAGGCTACCGGCTTGCCGTTGCGCACGAAGGTCGTCTTGACCAGACGTACCGGCTCCAGGCGTCCGCGGATGTCTACCGCCAGATTGGGGCCGGCGTCCGGGGCGATGCGGGCGAAGGCGATGGAGCGCTCCAGGGTGGGGGCGAAGCCGCCGGAGGTGATCTCCCCGACCTCGCGCCCGTCCGCATAGACCTTCTGGTGGCCGCGCAGGACCCCGCGGCCCTCCAGCACCAGGCCGACGAAGCGGCGCAGTCCGGCGCACCCACGCTGGGCATCGAGCGCCGGGCGGCCGACGAATCCGCGGTCCGCCGGGTCGAAGGCGAGGGTCCAGGCGAGCCCGCTCTCCAGGGGCCCGACGGTCTCGTCCATGTCCTGGCCATAGAGGTTCATGCCCGCCTCCAGGCGCAAGGTGTCCCGGGCCCCCAGGCCGCAGGGCCGCACCCCGGCCTCCACCAGGGCCCGCCAGACCGAAGGTGCCTGATCGGCGGGGAGCATCAGCTCGAAGCCGTCCTCCCCGGTGTAGCCGGTGCGCCCGATGAACCAGTCCCCGGACTCGGCAGAGACGAAGGGGGCCAGCGCCAGGGCCGCCTCGCGCAGCTCCGCGGGTATGACTGAGGCCGCCTTGGCCCGGGCCTGGGGTCCCTGGACCGCGATCATGGCGAGATCGGTGCGCGGGGTCAGGGTCAGGTCCAGGCCCCGGGCACGCGCGCCGATCCAGGCCAGGTCCTTGTCGGCAGTCCCCGCGTTGACCACCAGGCGGTAGCGGGTGGGTGCCTGCGGCTCATCGCGCAGATAGACGATCAGGTCGTCGATAACCCCGCCTTCGGGGTTCAGCATGCAACTGTACAGGGCCTTGCCCTGGACCCGGAGCCGGGCCACGTCGTTGGCCAGCAGGCCACGGAGGAGGCCCTGGGCGGCCGGGCCCTCCAGGTCCACCACGCGCATGTGGGAGACATCGAAGAGGCCGGCGTCGCGGCGCACCGCGTGGTGCTCCTCGATCTGGGAGCCGTAATGCAGGGGCATGTCCCAGCCGCCGAAGGGGACTATGCGGGCCCTGAGGCGTTCGTGTTCGGCGAAAAGGGGGGTCTGAAGTCCCATCCTGCGCTCCGGGTTTGGGGTGACGGTAGGGCCGCGGACGCTGTCCGTGGCCCCAACGAAAAAGGGGCGGCGCCGCCGGTCCCCTGGACCGATGGCGCCGCCCCTCTGTCTTGATACCTGAGAGTTTGCAGGGTCCTTGGACCCTGCTGCCCCATCGGTGGGTCGCGTGTGCGACCGCTCTCCAGAGTCGGCCTTGTGCCCTGCGGTCCTTTTGCCTGAGCGATTCCGGGCGGGGTTGCGCCTTCGGCGCCGGTACGAGACCGGTCTCTCCCCCAGGGCTATTGCCGAGGGGCGACTATACCCGCCGGCCTAGCCCTTGCCAACCGCTAG
>DYRB01000224.1 GCA_020718945.1 Lamprocystis purpurea
AGCGCCTCCCCACCCCGCCCCCAGTATCGAGCTTCTCCAGCAACTGCGGCGTCACCTCCTCAAACCGCACCAGCTCCCCCTGGTGATCGGCCCGAAATGCCTCCGCGTCCTCGCCGCTGGCCAGGGGCACCAGATCGTGACCCATGGGGCCCAGCACGTCCGAGCCGACCACAAACCAGGCCGAGCGGGCGTCGATGCGGGCCAGGTCGTAGTACTCGGTGACGGCGATCTTGGCGATGGTCTCCCGCTCCCGCCCCGGGGCGTACTTGCCCAGGTCGAAGAGGTACTTGAACAGGTCCTTGGCGCCGTCGAAGTGGACCGTATGACCGTCGGCGTAGACCACAGTGGCGACCCATTCCGGGTACTTGGCCACGAACATGCCGCAGACCGGGCAGGTGTCGGTGGGGCCGGGGTTCGGGACTTCCAGGCCCTTGGCCGCCAGGGCGGGGGCTGTTGCCACCAGGACGGTGAGGGCCAGGAGGGCCCCCAGGAAAGTGCGATGAGCCTGTCTGTTCACCAGTTCCCCAACTTGCGCATGACGTTGAAATAGTCCACACCCTGAATCAGGGTGCTGATCCCCATCAGGATCACGGCCAGGGCCGCGACCTTGAGAAATCCGCCGCGCAGCCGCTGACCGAGTTGGCCGAACAGCAGGCTGGCCAGCAGCATGGTCGGCAAGGTGCCCAGGCCGAAGACGGCCAGCAACAGGGCCCCGTCCAATGGGCTGGGGGCCGTGGTCGCCTTCACCGCCATGGACAGGGTCAAGGCGCAGGGCATGAGCCCGTTGATCAGGCCCCCCAGGGCCGCACCCGGCACGCCCCCGGCGGCGGCGGCCCGGGCGAAGAGCCCGCGCAGCCAGCGTGCCGGGGCCAAGCCCACCGCCAGTCGGGTGTTCAGCAGCCCCATGACCTCCAGGCCCAGGGCTATGACCACCAGGCCGGCGACGATCTGGAGTATCCCCTGCACCTTGCCCAGCAGGCCGGTGGAGATCAGGGCCACCCCGGCCAGGGCGGCGATGGCCCCGACCAGGCTGTAGACCCCGATGCGGGCCCCATGGTAGGCGGCATAGGCGGCGGGACCGGCCCCGCCCTGGGCCGCCTTCATGAAGAAGCCGCACACCAGGGCCCCGCACATGCCGATGCAGTGACCGGCCGCGAACAGGCCGGAGACGAAGGCGAGGGAATAGTCGAGCCCGGTGCTCAGGGCGGCGCCTCCCGCAGCAGGGACTCCGCCAGGCCGGCGAAGGTCTCGGCGCTGGCCTCCCCCAGGATCTGGTTGCGGATCTTGCCCTGGCGGTCCACGAACCAGGTGATGGGCAGCCCGACTACCCCATAGAGCCCCGCCACCTCGGCGTCCGGGTCCAGGGCGACGGCGTAGCTGATCCCCAGGTCGCGGACGAAGCGCCCGGCGACCTCCGGGGACTGTGCCACGTTCACCGCCAGGATGGTCAGACCCGAATCCCGCAGCCGGGCGTAGACGGGCTCTATGGCCTGCATCTCGGGCCTGCAGAAGGGGCACCAGTCGGCCCAGAAGCGCAGGGCCACCACCCGGCCGCGGTAGTCGTCCGGGAAGCGGCCCTGGGTCCCGTCCAGCCCCTGGACCTCGAAGCCCGGGGCCGGGTCGCCGGCCTTCGGGGCCGGGGACCCGCCGCCGCAGCCGGCCAGCCCAGCCACCAGCACAGCCACCAGCACGGAGGCCAAGGCCGCCAGGCCCAGGTGCCGCAGGGCGCGCCGGGCCATGGTCAGCCCGCCCCGCCGATCAGGACCAGGCCGGAGCGGGCCACGATCAGGGCCGTCCACAGGGTGAGGAAGCCGAACAGCCAGAGCGAGGCCAGGGTCAGGTGGCGGGCCATAGGTTCCACCAGGCCGCTCAGGCTCTGCACGCCAGCGAAGGGGCGCACCACCCCGCTGCCGATGCCGAGCGCCGTGGCCAGGAACAGGGGGACATAGAGCAGATAGCCCTGGTAGCCGTACTCGGCCTTGAGCAGGCAGAAGGGGCAGTGGTGGTGGGGGTGCTCGTACACATAGAGGGACACGAAGGAGACTATGGCCACCAGGGTGACGACGAAGGCCAGGGCGCTGGCCAGGGCATAGCCGTAGCCTAACAGCGGCCGGCGCAGGCTGCCGAGCCCCAGGCCCAGGGTCAGCCCCAGGGTGCCGAAGAACAGGGCCATGGCCGGGCCGGCCGGCAGCCCCGCCAGTTCTGACCCCAGGGCCTTGCGGTTGCTGCCGAACAGGCTGCCGCAGCAGGAGGTGATCACGTCCGTGTCCATGGCCAGGAAGAAGCGCGCCTGGAACCAGGTCTCGGCCAAAATCAGCGGCGCGATGAGGAACAGCAGGCCGTACTTGACCCGGGTCAGGGGGTAGTCCCAGCCCCGGGTGTCCAGCCGGTGCAGGATGAGCCAGGTGGAGGCGGCGAAGAACACCAGTATCTTCAACATCAGGGCCGGGAAGCCGAAGGCCGAGGTGTTGAGCGTCCCCACGGCGCACATGGCCCCGACGAACAGGGGGGCCAGGCGGTCGGCGTTGTAGACGAACAGCAGCAGGCCCAGGGCCTCGCTGGCCAGGACGAAGGCGACCAGGGTCGAGATGAGATAGGTGTGCCGCTCCAGGCCCAGTTGCAGCTCGCTGCCGCTGGCCAGGTCCCAGTGGCGGATCAGGTGCCAGCCGAAGGCGGCGGAGTAGGCCAGCATCAGGCTCCCCACCAGGGAGGCGATGACCAGGGCGACCATGGCCGGGTTGAGGACCATGGCGTCAGTCCAGTTGGCCGTCGCGCAGCCCGACCACCAGATCCACCTCCGGGGCCTGGCAGATCAAGGGGTCGTGGCTGGTCATGAGCAGCGTCTTGCCCTGGGCCTTGAGGTCCCGAACTATGTCCAGGAAGCGCCGGGACAGCTCGGTGTCCAGGTTGGCGGTGGGCTCGTCGGCCAGGATCACGTCCGGGTCGTTGACCAGGGCCCGGGCTATGGCGGCCCGCTGGGCCTGGCCGCCGGACAGCCACTCCACCCGCGCCTGGGCGTGCTCGGCCAGGTCCAGGGACTCCAGCAACCCATGGGCACGCCGTCGCAGGTCCCGGCGGGTCAGGCCCAGGGGATAGGCCGGGAGCATGACGTTCTGCTCCACCGTCAGCCCCCGCACCAGGTTGAACTGCTGGAAGACGAAGCCGAAGGTCTGGCGCCGCAACCCGGTGAGGAAGCGCTCGGTCATGCCCGACACATCCCGCCCGTGCAGCCGCACCCGCCCTGAGGTCGGCCGCGCCAGGCAGCCGACCAGGGTCAGCAGCGTGGTCTTGCCCGAGCCACTGGGGCCGCGCAGCACCGTGACCTGCTGGGCCGGGACTTGCAGCGACACCCCGCGCACCGCCCAGAGCTCGTTGTGGCGGCCCTGGTTGAAGGCCTTGCGGACATCCATCAGCTCGATCATTGGCGCATCACCGCGTCGGGGTCGGCGACGGCGGAACGCCACACCGGGACCAGGGTAGCCAGGGCATAGGGAAACACCGTGAGGAAGAACAGGGTGAAGACCTGGAAGGGATCGACCTGGGGGGTCAGGGCGAAGTCCGGGTAGAGCACCGACCAGCCCTTGAGCACCGGCACGAAGAGCGAGGCGGAGAAGGCCGCCACATGCACATAGGCGGCGAGATAGCCGAGCAGGAAGGCGAAGACCGACACCAGCAGCCCCTCCCAGAGCTTCATGGCCAGGATGTCGGAGGTCTCCCAGCCGATGGCCTTGAGCACCCCGATCTCCCGGCGCTCCTCGGCGGACAGGCCCGAGGCCTTGTCCCAGGCGAGGATCATGAAGGCCAGCACGGCCCCGGACAGCAGCACCATGACCATGCCCTCGCGCCAGTCGAACAGGGCCGCATAGGTGCGCAGTATCTCCTCGCGGATGATGGGGCGGGTGTCCGGCAGGTCGCGCTGCACCTTCTGGGCGACCTTGGCCACCTCCCGGGGGTTGCGGACCTTCAGCACCAGATCGGTGTAGAGCCCGGCGGGGATGCCGAAGAAGGCGCGGAAGTCCGCCTCGGCGATCAGGACCAGGTCGGCGGCGACCAGGGCCGAGTCGGTGGGGAGTATGCCCTGCACCGACAGGGGGAAGGCCCGCCCGTCATGGGTCCGCAGGGACAGCACGTCCCCGACCCCCAGGCGCCAGAAGCGCGCCAGGGTCGGGCCGACCTGCATGGTCCCCGGGGGTGGCGGGTCGGTCAGGGGCACCATCAAGGTGTAGTTGGCCTGGGTGGCGGGGTCGTAGTAATAGCCCCAGAGGCGCCCCTGGGCGCTGGCCACCCCGCGCAGCCCGGCCAGGCGCTCCAGATGGGCGGCGGGGACCAGGTCCATGCGCCCGGCCACCAGGCGCTGCACCGTGATCTCCGGGGCCTGGGCCAGCAACAGGGCCGCCTCCCGGCGCAGGGCCTGGCTGAACAGCAGGACCGAGGCCAGGACAAAGACCATCAGGGCATAGACCACCAGCAGGGCCAGGTTGCGGCCCTTGCGGCGGGCCAGGGCCTCTACCGTGAAGTCAATCAGGTGACGCTGTCGCTGGAGCCAAGGGGTCATGGGCGGTTCGGCCAAAGAAGGGCGGAGGGGCCATCATGGACCCGGAGGGGAAATGCTCCAGGGCCATAGGGTGGTCCTGAAAGGCGGCGTGGCGGTCGGCCTGGGTCGGGTGGCGGGTGTAGCGGGCCTCGGTGAACAGGGCCAGGTCCGTCAGGCCCAGCCGAGCCACCAGGTTGCGGCCCTCCCGTGTGGCCCCGTCCAAGCGACCCCCGGCAAGGGCGGCATGGAGGAAGGTCGCCGCCGCCGCCAGGGTAAGGGCCAGCAGGGCGACCAGGGCCAGGTCACCCCGGGTCCGGTGGCCCCGGGTCACGGGTGCGCCTGAGTGATCATGGGCTGGTACCTCGATGGGTGGTCTGTCCGTCCATCAGGGGGCCGCGGGCGTCGGGGAATCCGGGTGCAGTCTCGCGACTTAGGACAGCGAAGTGCGAGGGGGCCTATGGTAGTGTATCGAGCGTCCCGTCGCCAGGCCCGGCGCCCTAATCGTAACTTCATGATGCTACACACGAAATATCGGGTCCCCGGGGTCAGGGCCGGGCTGCGACCCGGTGTCGCACCGGCCCGGGCCTGGGCTGTGACGATTTGACGCAGTAGGCCGGTCGGTAGCCAAAGTTTAGAATCCGCCGGTCCCGTCAACCCCGGAGGCTGTCATGAAAAGACGTACCCTGCTCCAGACGACCGCGGCCCTGGTCGCCCTCGCCCCCGTGCTCCCGGCCCGCGCCGAGGGCTGTGCCACCGACGGCACCCCCATGCAGTTCATCCCCAAGGGGGCCCCGGACCCCAACCCCACCGCGGACGACATCGCCAAGTACCCTAAATGCCCCTACTGCGGCATGTCCCGCAAGGAGTACCACCACTCCCGCATGCTGGTGCAGTTCAGCGACGACCTGGCGGACGGAACCTGCTCGATCCACTGCACCGCCATCAGCCTGGCCATCAATCTGGACCGCGTCCCCAAGGCGATCCATGTCGCCGACAACGCCGCCGCCACTGACCCGTTGCCCCTCACCGACGCCGAGAAGGCGACCTTCCTGGTCGGCAGCGACATCAAGGGCGTCA
>DYRB01000225.1 GCA_020718945.1 Lamprocystis purpurea
TTCGCCTCCGACCCCAACTGGGGGCGCATCCTTGCCGCGGTGGGCCGCGCCGGGGTGGAGGGGCTGGACATAGACCGGGTGCGTATCTGGCTGGGGGATACCCTGATCGTCAGCGACGGCGGTCGCGCCGGCTCCTACACCGAGGCCGCGGGGCGGGCGGTCATGGGCCAGCCAGACATCCTCATCCGGGTCGCCCTGGGGCGCGGGGAGGCGGGGATCCAGGTCCTGACCTGCGACCTGTCCTATGACTATGTCCGCATCAACGCCGAGTACCGCAGCTAACCCCAGCCGACAGGGCCGGTCAGACCATGCCCAGGCCCGATTGGTGGCGCCGCCCGCGTAGGGTCCGCTGTGCGGACCGAGGTCCCATCGGCTGCCTGGGGCCCCCGCTGATCTGCCCCATAGACCCCTGGCGCAGATACGAATGACCCGGCGACAGATCCATGTGGCCGCCGCCGCCGTCGCCGACGCTCAGGGCCGCATCCTGGTCGCCCGGCGCCCCGAGGGGGCCCACCAGGGCGGGCTCTGGGAGTTCCCCGGGGGCAAACTCGAACCCGGGGAGACCCTGGCCAAGGCCCTGGATCGAGAACTCTGGGAAGAGCTGGGCATCCGGGTCCTGGCCTCCAGTCCGCTCATCCGCATCCACCACGACTATGGGGACCGGGACATCCTGCTCGATGTCCATCGGGTAGCGGCCTTCGCCGGGGAACCCGTCGGGCGCGAGGGCCAGCCCCTGGCCTGGCTGAACCCGGACCAGATGGACCCCGCCGCCTTCCCCGCCGCGGACCGGCCCATCATCACGGCCCTGCGCCTACCCAAGCTCTATCTCATCACCGGTCCCGACCCGGCCGATCCCCAGGCATTCCTGCGCCGCATGGCGGCTGCCCTGACCCAGGGGGTGCGCCTGGTGCAACTGCGTGCCCAGGGGCTCCAGGACGCCGCCTATGCCCGCCTGGCGGGGGCTGCCTTCGACCTCTGCGAACGGGCCGGGGCCCGCCTGCTGCTCAACGCCGACCCGGACCTGGCCCGCGACATCCCGGCCCATGGCCTGCACCTCACCGGCGAGCGGCTGTGGCGCCTGGACCAACGCCCGACGGGCCCGGGGGCCTGGTGCGGGGCCTCCTGCCACAGCACCGCCGACCTGGCCCGGGCCGCCGACCTGGGTCTCGACTACGCCCTGCTGTCCCCGGTCCAGGCCACCGCCACCCACCCGGAGGCCAGCCCCCTGGGCTGGGCCCACTTCGCCGAACTGGCAGATCGGGCAGCGCTGCCGGTCTACGCCCTGGGGGGCCTGGGTCCGGCCGACCTGGACACCGCGGTGGGCCATGGCGCCCAGGGCATAGCCGCCATTCGGGGGCTGTGGTGATCCCAGGGAGAGCAATTCGGCCGCAAACTACGCATATTTACGCAACTGGGTCAGTCGGTTCGGCAACGTCTGCAGGTCACCCGCGGAGTGAACCGGGAACCGACACCAGGCCCCTGAATATTTGCGTCTATTTGCGCTCACTTGCGGCTGAACCGTTCTTCTTAGGTTCACGGGACATAGGCAGACCATGATCGGCATCGGCATCCTCGGCTGCGGCGCCCACGGCGAGCGCTATCTCCGCCACCTCCAGGCCGGCGACGTGCCTGGCGGCAAGGGTGTCGCCCTGTGGCGGCGGGACCAAGTCGCCGCAGGGGTCCAGGCCGCCCGCCATGGGGTCCGGGTCCATGCCCGGTGGCAGGAGCTGATTGCCGACCCCGAGGTGGACGCCCTGGTGATCGCCACCCCGCCCGGGGTCCATGCGGAGTCCATCCTGGCCGCGGCCCTGGCCGGCAAGGCGGTGCTGACGGAAAAGCCCCTGGCGGCGGGCCTGGATCAGGCCCTGGGTCTGGCCGCGGCCCTGCCCGCGGACGCCCGGGTGATGGTCGCCCAGACCCTGCGCTTCAACCTCGCCCTGAACGCCGCCCGGGAACTGCTCCCAGACCTGGGCGAGATCTACCGCATCCGCATCGCCCAGCGCCTGGAGCCCAACCCCAACCCCTGGCAGAAGGTCCCGGCCCTGGCCGGGGGCGGCTCGGTCGCCCTGACCGGGGTGCACGGCTTCGACCTGATCCGCTGGTTTGCGGGGGCCACCCCGGATCGGGTCTTTGCCCGCATCCGTCTGCTCCCGGGTCACCCCCTGGAGACCCTGTTCGAGGCGAGCTTCGAGTACGCCGACCGCCCGCTGCTCGCCTCCTGCGAGGTCGCCAAGTTCTCCGCCAGCCGCAGTACCCTGCTGGAACTGGTGGGGACCCGCGGCCAGTGTTGGGTGGACTACCTGGGCGGACGGGTGGAATGGCTCGCCGGACGGGAACGGCGCCTGGTCGCAGCGCCCGGGGACAGGCCCACCCTGCCGCCGACGCTCAACGCCTTTTGCCGCTGGCTGGAGCGGGGCGGCCCCAACCCCGTACCCATGGCCGAGGGCGTCGAGGCCCTGCGTATGGTGGATGCGGTCTACCGCTCCGCTGCGCTCGGGCAGGCGGTGCCGGTGACCCGGGACTGAGGGTTTCCGGCCCAAGGCATCCGCCGGAACGGCACGATGGAGATGCCGGTCCCGACGATGGGGTGATTCCTGATCCCCCGCCTGCTCTAGCTGCGCGCCCGGCGCCGCAGCCCGCGGCGCCTGCGAAGCGGTTAGACTGGGCCCGGGCGCCGGCCCGGCGCCGCCTGCCCCGAGGCCCCTGTGTACCCGCAAGCCCCCGCCCACCTGTTCGACGCCGCCGCCCTTTGCCTGGCGACCCGGGACCCCACCGAAAAGGCCGACCTGACCCTGTCCAGCGCCGCCGCCTGGCGCTCCGGCGCCCTGGACCTGGGGGAGTCCGGCCCTGCCGCCCCCATCGGCCTGCCCGGCCGCCCCGACCGACCCGAACTGGTCGCACCCCGCGACCTGCCCAGGCGCAGCCCCCGCAGCCCGAAGGGCCGCGCCGCCCTGGTCCACGCCGTGGCCCACATCGAGTTCAACGCCATCAACCTGGCCTGGGACGCGGTCTACCGCTTCCGCGGCCTGCCACGGGGCTGGTACGACGACTGGGTCCAGGTGGCCGCCGAGGAGGCGCAGCACTTTGCCCTGATGAGCGGGCGGCTTCAGGCCCTGGGCTTTGAGTACGGCGACTTCCCCGCCCACGACGGGCTCTGGGACCTGGCCAGGTCCACCGCGTCCGACCCCTTGCTGCGTATGGCCCTGGTCCCGCGGGTCATGGAGGCCCGCGGTCTGGACGTGACCCCGGCCATGATCGGGCGCCTGCGCGCCGCCGGCGACGACCAGACCGTCGCCTGCCTGGAGGTGATACTGCGCGAGGAGGTCGGGCACGTGGCCGCCGGCAACCGTTGGTTCCGCTACCTGTGTGCCGAGCGGGGCCTGGACCCGGAGGGGACCTGGTTCGACCTGATCGCCCGTCACCTGCGCGGCGAGGTCCGCTGCCCGCTGAACCTGGCCGACCGCCGCCGGGCCGGGTTCGAGGAGGCCGAACTGGAGCGGCTCCAGGCCCTGTGCGCCGATGGCTCAGGGGCCGGGGAGACCGGCCGCAAGTGAACGCAAATGGACGCAAAGCCAGTCCGGAAGGCGTCTCCCCATTGGCGTTGACTTGCGTTCATTTGCGAAGAAGGCATTTCCGTCAGGCCCCAGACGCCTTGGGAATGGCCGGGGCAAAGGGCCCCTTGCCCCGCACCGGTGCCGGGGCCCCCTTGGCCGCCTCGTCCACCCAACCCCCGCCCATGGCCTGATAGATGCTCACCAGGGCGGAGAGGCTGGCGGCGGGGGTGGCGGCCAGGTTCAGCTCGGCGGGGAAGAGCTGCTCGGCCTGGAGCACCGTGGAGTAGGGGGCATAACCGCCGTTGTACTGGAGCAGGGCCAGGCGCGAGTAGTCGCGCAGGGCCGCCACCAGCTTCACCTGGGCCTGCCCCTGCTCGACCAGCTTTTGGCGGTCGATCAGGGCATTGGACACGTCGCCAAAGGCCGCCTGAATGACCTGTTGGTAATTGTTCGCCGCCGCCTTTTGCAGCGCCTCCGCCTGGGCCACCTGACCGCTGACCGACCCGGCGGTGAAGATGGGCCCGGCGATGGCCCCGGCGTAGTTCCAGGTGCGGGCCGGGCCGCTGAACAGCCCTGAGAGTTGGGAACTGGCCCCGCCCAGGGCCCCGGTCAGGGTGATGGTCGGGAAGTATTGGGCCTTGGCCGCGCCTATCTGGGCGTTGGCCGCGATCAGTTGCTGCTCGGCCTGGAGTATGTCCGGCCGACGCGCCAGCAGTTCCGAGGGGACCCCGGCGGGGATGGGCGGCGGCGTCAGGGCCTGGAGGGTCAGGCCCCGGGGGACAGGCCCCGGGTTGCGCCCCAGCAGCAGGCACAGGGCGTTCTCGGTCTGGGCGATCTGCCCCTCCAGGGCCGGGATCTGGGCGCTGGCGGTCTCGTATTGGGACTGGGCCTGGGCCACGGCCATCTCCGAGACCTGGCCGTACTTGAACTGGAGCAGGAATAGCCGCAACGATTCCGCATAGGTCGCCTGGGTCTTTTTCGACACCGCCAGTTGCTCGTCGAGCCCCAGGAGCTGGATGTAGGTGCTGGCCACAGCCCCCACCAGGGACAGGATGACCCCGCGCCGGGCCTCCTCCGTGGCCAGCAGGTTGGCCCGTGCCGCCTCGCTCTGGCGGCGGATGCGTCCCCACAGGTCGATCCAGTTCTGGGCCAGGGCCTCTACGGTCAGCTCGTCCAGGACCGGGTCGCGGAACTCCCGCCACCAGGGCAGATTGGCCGTAGCCTGGGCCTCCGCCGGGGCGAAGCGGAACTCAGCGGGCGGGTCCACCTTGGGCCGCACATAGGCGGGGCCGACCACGCAGCCGGCCAGCGGGATGGTCGCGATCAGGGAGGCCAAAAGCGGCGCGACGGCGAGCGGGCTCGGGTTGCGCATGTCAGGCACCCCCGCCCGGCTGGGTCTCGGGCCCGGCCACGGGCGAGGCCGGGGCCGGCTCGCCGGTCCCGGGTTCCTGGCCCGGCTCAGGTGCCGCGGCCTTGGGGCCGCCGAACACCCGCTGGCTCAGGGTCCCCAGGGCCCAATAGAACATGGGGATGAAAAAGATGGCGATGACCGTCGCCGCCAGGGTCCCGCCTATGACCCCGGTGCCGATGGAGTGCCGGCTGTTGGCCGAGGCCCCGGTGGCGATGGCCAGGGGCAAGGTGCCGAGGACGAAGGCGAAGGAGGTCATGACAATGGGCCGCAGCCGCAGCCGCGCCGCCTCCGCCGCTGCATCGAAGAAGGACAGACCCTCCTTGCGGTTCAGCTCCACGGCGAACTCCACGATCAGGATGGCGTTCTTGGCCGCCAGCCCGACCAGGGTCAGGAGCCCGATCTGGAAGTAGATGTCGTTGTCGATGCCACGGAGCGCTATGGCCACCAGGGCGCCGAGGATGGCGAAGGGTACCGCCATCATGACCCCCACCGGCAGGGACCAGCTCTCGTACTGGGCGGCCAGGATCAGGAAGACGAATATCAGGCCGAAGACAAAGGCCACCGCCGAGGTCGAGCCCGAGCTGACCTCCTCCCGGGCCTC
>DYRB01000226.1 GCA_020718945.1 Lamprocystis purpurea
AACGGCGGTACGCGGTCAAGGCTGGGTGCATAGGGCACCGGAACCGAAGCGCGCCTGGAAGCCTCCCTCGCAGCGCCAGGTCAAGCCCTCGGCGGTCGCCTCCGGGATCACCCACAGCTCGGCGGCGTCCCCCAGGTCGAAGCCGTGGAAATGCACGTAGATGGCTCCGCTGTCGGGCTCAAGTTCCACGGTGATGCCGGCCAACTCCGGCAGGGCGCCGAACAGCGCTTCCAGTTCTTCGGCGGTGGGGAATCGGTCGTTGACGGCCTGGAACTCGGTCAGGGCCGCCTGGATGCCCTGGGCCAGTTCCAGGCCGGGCTGGAACTGGGACCGGACCTGGTAATCCTGGTAGGCGGGGATGGCGATGGCGGCCACTATGCCGGCCACGGCCATGCTCTGTAGGCCGCCGGCGGCCAGGAACAGCTCCATAGGGTTGGTCTCGTAGGCCAGTTCCAGACCCAGTTGGGTCGGCGAGGAACTGATCTGCAGGCTGTAGGCCCCGGCCGCCGGGATGGCCAACTCCCGGGCCGAGGGCAGGGCGAACAGGTCCAGGGGGCGCCCGACCAGTTCGCTCAGGCCCGACAGTATCAGCAGGTCGATCTCATACATCAGCCGTGGCACCCCCTCGCCGCGGGTGGTGACCAGCAGCAAGGCGCCGGCCGGGTCGAGGCCCTGGGACTGGCGCATCCAGTCGCCCACCGGCACCCGCTCGGTGCTGTAGCGGTAGTCCATCAGGGTCTGGGGCAGGCTGGACAGCAGCAGATAGTCCCCCTCCTCGATCCAGTACAGGTGACCCGGGGTCTGGTTCAGGCGGGCGAGCAGGGGCGGCAGTTCGGCGGCGTCGGCGCCGACGGGTATGGGGGGGACCACCAGGTGGTGGAAGCGGGTGCCGAGCAGGTCGCGGACCTCGTAGCGCAGGTCGAAGCGTTTCACCAGTTGGTCCAGGATGCGCCGGTAGGCCGCCTTGTCGCGCAGGCGCAGGGCCTGGTAGGTCCCGGCCTGGTCGCTGACCAGCAACATCTCGTCGCCGAAGGCCCCGAGCAGGTCCTCCAGGGTCAGGCCTATGGCCTCGGGGATGGCCGCCTTGACTTCGGCGTAGGCCGCCAAGCCGTCCGGCGGCAGCACCCCGGCGAGGCTAGATTCCAGGCGGGCCAGGTCCTTGGGCCCAGGCAGGCCGAGCATGGCCACTGTCGTCGGGCTACCCGCGGCGTTCAGGTCCAGCTTGGCGTCTATGGCCGGCAGGAAGGCACGAAAGCCCACCGGGGGCATGTCCAGCACCAGTTTGATGCGCTGCTTGCCGTTGCTGGCCCCGGCCCCCAGGGCCAGGTACTTGGCCTCGGAGACCCCCAGGCCGCGCAGGCCGGCGACCTCGGCGACCTTGCCGCCGGCCTCGGCCAGGCGCAGCAGCGGGGCCGGGTCGAGCCACAGGAACAGGCCCTGGGCACTGGTGTCCAGGGCCTGCTCGGCGGCGGCCATGGGGTTGGCGGCGGGCGGGGTCAGGGCGGCGATGCGCTTGGGCAGGGAGGTGCCCTGTCCGGTCGGATCGGCCAGGGTCAGGTAGAGGCGCCGGCTGGGGGCCTCGAAGTAGATCTCCAGGGGGACGGCCCCGGCCACCAGCAGCAGGCCGGGGCTGTCGGCGGTCAGGGGTCGGGCCACCTGGATGCCCTGGACCTGGCCGACGATCCCTTCCAGGAGTTGGTTGACCGCATCGGCGTCGACCAGGTCCAGGGTGGTGGCCAGGAGCACCTGGGGGGCGGCCGCGGCCCCCTGGGTCGGGGCCGCGACGGCCAACTCCAGGGGCGAGACCAGATGGCCCAGGAGCAACTCGGCCAGGGCCTGTCCCTCGGGCGGGAACTCCGGGATCAGGGTCTCCAGGATCCCGCCGCGGATGGCCAGCAGGGCCTGGGCATAGGGCGCGGAGCCTACCGCCCCATCGCGGATGCTGCCCTTGGTCGCCCCGAGTAGCCCCCACAGGGACGGGATGCGCAGGTAGGCGAGGGTCCCGGCAGGCAGCAAGGCGCGCAGGAAGGCCGGTTGGGCGACCGCCTGTTGGGCGGGCGGCGGCAGGGGGCGCAGCGGGACTGCGGGGGCCGCGGGGTCGGGCTGGGGTTCGGCCCCGGCCAGCGAGAGATGCAGGGTCAGGGCGAGGGCCGTGGTCAGGCTGGTAAGGCGCATGGGGGCTCCTGAAATCCGTAGGGAGGGTGGCCGAAAGCGGCCCGGACGGTGCGGGCGAGGTGTCGAGTTCGCGGCCTGATTCAGGATTTGAGAGCTTCTAGCAGCTAGAAGCTAGCCGGCTGAACCTTCTGCAGTTCTTGCGTCACCTTGCGGCCGACGCAGATTCCCCGGAGATCAGGCCCCCAACAGCCCCAGCAACAGCCCCTGACGCTCCACCAGATCCAGGTCCGGGACCCAGGCGGGGCGCCCCTGGTACGCCAGGGCGTAGAGGGCGAAGGGGCGGGGCGGCGGGTCAACCGCCTCGTGCAGGTCGGCGGCGCCTAAGCGCACCAGGCGCGGCGAGTCCGCCACCAGAATGGCGATGTAGGGCAGGGCCCGGTTGCCGCTGGGGCTGAAACAGATGAGGGCGCAGGGCCGCTGCCGACGCGACCCTGTGGGTCCACGGGAGGGCAGGTCGGCCTCTGCGGTCGGGCCCAGGTCCACCAGGGGTACCCGCTGACCGCGCCAGTCCAGGTCGCCGACCAGCCAGGCCGGGCCACCCTGACGCATCCGCGCCTCCCCGGCATAGGAGACCACCTCTGCCACCGCCGCGCTCGGCAACAGCAGGTCGCCCAGGGCGGTGGGCGCGACCAGGACGCGCAGTTCGTCGGCCCCCACCGGGCCCCGGGTGCGCAGGCTCATGTCGGGCCCTCCATGAGGACGGCGCTGATCTCATCGAGCAGTTCGGCCTCCTGGTAGGGCTTGCCCAGGTAGCGGTTGACGCCCAACTCCATGGCCACCTGACGGTGCTTCTCCCCGGTGCGCGAGGTGATCATGATGATCGGGATGGCCTCGAACTTGGGTGAGCGGCGGATGTGGCGGGTCAACTCGTAGCCGTCCATGCGGGGCATCTCGATGTCGAGCAGGATCAGATCGGGGATGCGCTCCTCGAGCAGGGTCAGGGCCTCGACCCCGTCCTTGGCCGTCAGCACCTCCATGCCCTGGCGCTTGAGAAGACGCCCGGTGACGCGCCGCACGGTCAGCGAGTCGTCCACCACCATGACGCAGGCCTGGTGGCGTTCCTCCTCCACCAACCGGGCCACGGCCAGGCGATAGGCATGGACGGCGGGGGAGCGGGCCAGGGCCACCAGGTCGACGATCATGGCGACCCGGCCGTCCGGCAGTATGGTTCCGCCGTTGAGCCAACGTACGGCACTGAGCTGGGGCCCCAGGGGCTTGACCACGATGCGTTGGGTCCCGATCAGGCTGTCCACCTGGAGGGCGAAACGCTGGTCCGCGGTCTGTACCAGGAGGACCGGCAGCCAACGCCGCTCGCCCAGGTCCGGGGTCGCCCCCGGGTAGAGTAACCCCTCCAGGTGCAGGATGCGGTAGTCCTCGCCCAGGTGGGTGAAGTCCCCCCCCTGGCCGCGATAATGGAGGTCCAGGTCGGCCCGGGGGATTCGGGTCACCGCCGCGATGGAGGCATGGGGGATGGCGTAGGTCGAATCCCCGGCGGTCACCAGCAGGGCGTCTATGACGGCCAGGGTGAGCGGCAGGCGCAGGGTGATGGTAGTGCCCTGACCGGGTGTGGATGTCAGGGTAACGGTACCGCTCAGGCGCTTGATCTCGGAGGCGACCACATCCAGCCCGACCCCGCGCCCGGCGATCTGGGTGACTTGGTCCACGGTGCTGAAGCCGGGCTCCATGGCCAGGTGCAGCAGTTCCTCCTCGGTTGCCGCCAGACCGTCGCGCAGCAGGCCGCGCTCCATGGCCCGGCGGCGGATGGCATCGAGGTTCATGCCCGCGCCGTCGTCGCTCAGACCTATGACGACGTCATTGCCCTCGCGGCTCAGGACCAGTTGGACCACCCCCGCGGCCTCCTTTCCGGCCGCTGCGCGCTGCGCCGGGGACTCGATGCCGTGGGCCACCGCGTTGCGCAATAGATGCTCCAGGGGCCCGCCCAGGCGGTCGAGGATGCTGCGGTCGAGTTCCACCTCAGGGCCGCGGATCTCCAGGGTGGCCCGCTTGCCCAGGGCCTGGGCGGTCTGACGCACCACCCGGTGCAGGCGCGGCACTACCTGTACGAAGGGGACCATGCGGGTGCGCAAAAGGCCGTCCTGCAGGTCGTCGGCGATGCGCGCCTGCTGGACTAAGAGGTCAGCGGACTCGCGCTGCATGTCGGCCAGCAGGGTCTTGAGGCTGACCAGATCGTTGACCGTCTCGGCGATACTGCGCGAGAGCTGTTGCAGGGTAGAGAAGCGGTCCAGTTCCAGGGGATCGAAGTCGCGCACGCTCGGCGCCGCCTCGGACGCCTCGCGGTCGAAGCGATAGAGGATCTGGGCCTCGGTTTCGATGTCGAGTTGGCGCAACTGCTCCCGCAGGCGTCCCACGGTCTGGTCGAGCTCGGCCAGGCTGTAGCCCAGGGTGCCGTTCTGCTGGGCCAGGCGGGCGCGGTAGATGCTGATCTCGCCTGAATTGTTGACCAGGCGGTTGAGCAGGTCGGCGCGCACCCGGATCTGGGCGGCGGCGGGTGCCGGGGCGCGGGCCGCAGGTGCCGCTGCCACCTCGGGCACCGTCGGGGCGGCGGCCTCGGTGGGCGAGGGCGCGAGCCGGGCGAGGTCTGCGACCTCCCCCGGGGTGGCCGGGGCCAGGGCCCCGGACAGGGCAACCACCAAGTCGTCGGCGGCGGGGATCTCCGCCCCCTGCTCCAGGGCATCGATCTGGGAGGACAGGGTATCCACGGAACGCTGGGTCAGTTCCAGGGCGTCGTCGCTCACCGCCAGGTCGCCCTGGGCTATGGGCGAGAGGGTCGACTCCAGGGCGTGGCTCAGGTTGCCGATGACAGCCAGGCCCGCCAGCCGGGCGCTGCCCTTGAGGGTGTGCAGCAGGCGCTGTATGCCCTGTAGGGGTGCCGTGGCCTGAGGGGCGAGCTGCCACTCCCGCAGACGCCTGTCGAGCCCATCGAGTATGTCGCGGGCGTCCTCCAGGAACAGGGCGGCGAGTTCCGCATCTGGGCCCTCGGCCTGTGGTGCCTGGGCAGCGGCGGCCAGAGCGCCGACCCGTTCCGGTACCGGCACGGCCGGGCGCGGCCCCGTGACCGGGGCGGGCTCGGGTTGGATCTGCGGCGCCAATACCGCCGGCTCGGGCTCGGGCTCGGGCGGCGCCTCGAAGACAACCGGCTCCGGCTCTTCCAATGCCTCGAAGGCAACAGGCTCCGCCTCCAGCTCGACCGGGGCCTCGAAGGCGACGGGCTCGGGCTCCGGCACTTCCGGGGCTTCGAAGGCGGCAAGCTCGGCCTCCAGTTCGACCGGGGCTTCGAAGGCGACGGGCTCCGCCTCCAGTTCGGCCGGGGCCTCGAAGGCGACGGGCTCCGCCTCCAGTTCGGCCGGGGCTTCGAAGGCGACGGGCT
>DYRB01000227.1 GCA_020718945.1 Lamprocystis purpurea
TGGTTTCTGGGGATGACCGCCGGGTTGGCGTGGCGCATCGCGGCTACCCGCGCCCGCTGGCTTGCCGGCTCGCCTGCCAGGCGGGCCTGCCAGCGCCCGACCCAGGCGGCGAACTGGGTACTGTCCCCGAACTGGGCCCGCACTGGCCCCAGATCCCCGGTGGCGGCATCGCACAGGGCGCGGAAGCCGTTGGTGAAATCGACGCCGGTCGCGGCCATGGCCTGCAAGATCCCATCGATCAGTCCGCCGTCGTCCGGGTGCTCGGTGAGCAGGCCGAGCTTGGCCCGGAAGCAGGCCAGCCAGGCCCGCTCGAAGCCTTCGGGGAAGGCGTCGACGGCGGCCTGGGCCTCGGCGACGGCCCGCTCCGGCTCGGCATGGAGAAGGGGTAACAGCGCCTGGGCCAGGCTGGCCAGGTTCCACTGGGCGATCCGTGGCTGATTGCCGTAGGCATAGCGCCCGCCGCGGTCGATGGAACTGTAGACCTGGTCGGGGTCGTAGGCGTCCATGAAGGCGCAGGGGCCATAATCGATGGTCTCGCCGACAATGGACATGTTGTCGGTATTCATCACCCCATGGATGAAGCCGACGCCGAGCCAGCGGGCGACCAGCCCCGCCTGACGCCCGATGACGGCGTCGAGGAAGGTCCGATAGGGTCGCTCCGCCCCCTGCGCCTCTGGGTAGTGGCGGGCTATGACATAGTCGGCGAGGCGCCTGAGGCCGTCGGTATCCTGGCGCGCCTGGAAGTACTCGAAGGTCCCCACCCGCACATGGCCGCGCGCCACGCGGGTCAGCACGGCCCCTGGGAGCGCGGTCTCGCGAAACACCGGCTCGCCGGTCGCCACCGCGGCCAGGGAACGGGTCGTCGGGATGCCCAGGGCCTGCATCGCTTCGCTCAGGATGTATTCGCGCAGGACGGGTCCGAGCCAGGCCCGGCCGTCGCCGCCGCGGGAGAAGGGGGTGCGGCCGGACCCCTTGAGTTGGATGTCGAAGCGCTCGCCCGAGGGGTCCAGGACCTCGCCCAGGAGGATCGCCCGCCCGTCGCCGAGTTGGGGCACGAAGCCGCCGAACTGGTGGCCCGCATAGGCCATGGCCAGCGGGGTGGCCCCTTCAGGTACCCGGTTGCCCGCGAGGGTGGCCAGGCCCTCAGGTGATCGCAGCGCTTGCGGGTCGAGTCCGAGGCTGAGGGCAAGGCCCTCGTTGAGTTTGACCAGGCACGGCCGGGCGACCGGGACCGGGGCCAGGCGGGCGAAGAATCGGTCGGGTAACCGTGCGTAGCTGTTGTCGAAGGCGAATGTCATCTGGGGGTCCAGCGCTGCGGGAGTGCTGAAACTGGGGGCACTTTCGCGCGAGCCAACCGGCTGGCGGGTGCAGGATGACGGGAAAAAGGGCTGACGGTCCGGACGAGGGTAATCCGGCCGCGAGTGATGGGGCTAGGAGATGCCGGGCCTGAGCCGGGCGACTGGCGCCTTGTGCGCCAACGGAGGTGCTGCGGCAAATGACGCCGCTGACATCAGGGTGTCTGTCCGGTGGCCGTTGGTGCTGGCCTGTCCGAGCATTTCGGCCCCGCGCGAAGCGCGGGGCCGAAGCCGCTACTCGATCTTTTCGATGGCGGTCTCGGTGCCGCCCTTGTTGTCCAGCCAGGTCAGCTCGATGGGATCGCCCGCGGCGCCGCCCTTGAACTTGTAGGCCAGGTAGGGGTTCTGGGACACGCCGCCGCTCCACAGGGCGGTGAGGACCACCTCGTCCTTCCACTTGCACGTCACCTCGGTGATGAAGTGCGCCGGGACTATCTCGCCGGTCTTCTTGTCCTTGCGCAACCCGGTCTCCATGGGGTGGGTCATGAGGGCCTTGACGCTGGTCTCTCCACCCTGGGCCTTGGCGCGGATCTTGATATTGCCTGCCATGCTCTGCTACCTCGATGTGTAAGGGTTGAGTCCGGGATCAGCCGCCGCAGCCGCCGATGGTGACCTTGACCTCTTTGGAGGCGGTAAAGGTCTTGTCGGCCGTCTGCACCAATGCCTGCACATTGGCGGTCTTGCCCATCTTGATGCGGGTGGAGACAGAGGGGATGGCCGCCGCGCCCAGGTTAAACGAGGCGATCAGAGGGGTCTGGTTGCCCTCGGCGACGATGATGATGGTCTTGACGCCGGGAAGGGTGGACTCGACGGTCACCGGGACCACGGCGCCGTTCTCGGCGATGTCCGGGGCCTTGATGGTGATGTCCCCGCTCGCCTCGCCGGCATCTATACCCAGCAGGGCCTTGAGGGCGGAGCCCACGTCCTTGGCATCGAAGGCGGCCTGCGGCCAGGCGGCCAGCACGGTGCGCGGTGCGAGCAGGCCCGCGCCCACTGCCACTCCGACCGCACCTGCGGCCAGCGACCCCTTGAGCAGGATTCTGCGTTTTGCGTCGATCATGAACGATCTCCTGTCGAGCAAGTGTTGGTGGTATTGAGAGATCTAGGCGACTGCCTGTCGCCAGGGTTCTCGCCGGGTCTTTCAGGCCCGTCGAATGGAGGCATCTGTCTTGGCTGTGCGGTGCGCCCGGACGCCGGTCTCCTCCCTGTCCGATACCGGCCCCGTTTGGCCCTGCCGATGCGCCTGGGCGCCATCCCCACAGTCCCCGGAGCCCTTCCAGGTATATCAGGGCGGCAAGCTTACATGACTGCGAGGCGGGTGCAAACAATCATTAAATAATCAATAAATGCTTATATTTGGGGCGGATCAAGGTGACCCGAAGGCCCCGCGCTCCTTCTTGAGGTCGCGCTGCTCGCCGCGCAGGTCGTCCAGGCGGGCCTGGAGCCGGGCGGATGCCTGGTAGCTCAGGCCCGGGGTGCGCAGCCCATGTTCCAGTTGCTTGACGGCGGGGTCCAGGTCGCCGGTCAGGTACAGGTACTCGGCCCGATACAGATGGGCCTCGCCCTTCTCCCCGGAGCGCCCGGCGGCGTCAGACATGAGCTTGTAGAGTTGCGGGTCTTTCGGGCGCTGGCCGGCGACCACCCGCAGCGCCTTCAGGGCGGGTCCCGCCCGCCCCGCCGCCATCAGGGTCTCGGCCTGGGCCATGTTGAGCGGCACGCTGGATGGGGACAGGCCCAGGGCCTCGCTGAGGTTGGCCAGGGCCCCGTCCAGATCGCCGCGACGGCGCTGGAGGCGGGCGTCGAGGATGACGACCTCGGCCTGTTGGGGCAGCTTGGCGCGCAGGGCCTTGGCCCCCTTGGTCGCCTCGTCCAGGTCACCGGCCCGCTCCAGGGCCAGGGCCAGGCCGTAGTGGGCGGCGGTCTCGTCGGCGTAGCGGCCCGCCTTGAGGGTCTTGCGGAAGGACTCCACGGCCAGGTCGGCACGGCGGAAGCTGCGCTGGCGAAGGTCCGCTCGGGTGAGCTGGAAGCGCAGGGAGTCCGGCCGCTGGCGATGGCCATAGGACTCGGCGCGGCCCACGGCATCGGCGATGCGGTTGGTGTTGACCGGGTGGGTGCGCAGGAACTCCGGGGCGTTGTTCTCCTGGGTCCGGCTGTTCTTGGCCAGGCGCTCGAAGAATCCGGCCATGGCGTAGGGGTCGTGCCCGGCCTTGGCCAGGGTGACTATGCCGACCCGGTCGGCCTCCTTCTCGTTGTCCCGGGTGAAATTGATTTGCTGCTGGATGCTGGCGGCCTGGATGCCGGTTACCGCCGCGGCGGCCACGTCGCCGGACACCTGGGCGCCGAGGATGGCGGCGGCCACCAGCAAGGCCAGGGTGGGCAGGGTGTACTGGGCCTGGTTCTCGATGGAGCGCATCAGGTGGCGCTGGGTGACGTGGGCGATTTCGTGGGCCATGACCGCGGCCAGCTCGTCCTCGCTGCTGGCGGCCAGGATCAGGCCCGCATAGACCCCCACATAGCCCCCCGGCCCGGCGAAGGCATTGATCACGGGTTCGTCGATGAGGAAGAAGGTGTAGCTCCCGGCCCCGGTCCCGCTGGCGCCGACCAATGTGCTCCCCAGGGAACTGATGTAGTCGTTGAGCAGGGGGTCGTCGTCCACCGGCAGGGCCTTGCGCACGCTGTGCATGAAGGCGCGGCCCAGGCGCTGTTCCTGGCCCGTGGTCATGACCCCATCCGCGGTACTGCCGATGTCCGGCAGGTCCAGGGGTCTGGTGTTGCCCAGGGGCGCATCCGGGGCCCGGCCGGGGTCCGGTAGCTCGATGGGCGGACCGGCCGGCGCTGCGGTGCCCAGGGCTATGCCCAGGACCAGGGTCAGGGTGCGGGCCAGGCTGCCGGGGATGTGCGTGTACATGGGGCGGTGTGACCCTCAAGGGGGGAGCTTGTTCCCAGGACCGCTTCAGGCCGGGGCGGGTTGAATGTGCGACGGGCCAAGCGGGAGCCTGCGATTATCCAGGAATCTGGCCCGGCGGTGTTGGACTGGCGCAGTGACCGGTATGCCCAACGGGGCCTGACCTGCCGGCCGGCCCTGGACTGCGCCCTGGTCGCCCCGGCCGGCCAGTCCGTCAGGCTGCCTAGTCCGGGGTCCCGTTGGCAATTCACTTTGCGGTAATAGGGACATGTGGTCGGTGCCGCGCCGCAGGGTTGTGATCGGGCGGCCGTCCTGAGCGTCCGCGACTGTGCGGCGACCTCGGGTGCGCAGCGGGTGCTGGCCTGGCAGTTGGTTGGCAGTAGTGGAGAAGTACAGCAGGCGCGGAACTGCCCTTTTCAGTCGGCGATCATGGACGGGGTGTTGCCCGGCCCCTCTCCAGCATCGTGCCCAATGGGCAGGCCCACGCGATGATGCCAACGGGGACGGCCCGGCGTTGACCACCTGTAATCATTCGACTACGATTTGTCCATGTTTGATGTCCAGACAACCGACGCCTTCGACACCTGGCTCGACGGGCTCGACAAGACCATCCAGCGGCGCCTGGTTGCAGGTCTGCGCAAGCTTTCCTGCGGGCTCTGGGGTGACGCAAAGCCGGTCGGCGAGGGGGTGTCGGAGCTACGCGAGCATTTCGGCCCCGGGTATCGCATCTACGCGACACAGCGCGGCCAGGTGTTGATCGTGGTGTTGGCGGGCGGCGACAAGTCGTCCCAGCGTGATGACATCGCTCGCGCCATCGCTTTGGCCCGACAACTCTAGGAGCGCGCCATGACCTTGAAGCTCAACCCCTTCGATCCCGCCAAGTATCTGGATAGCGACCAGGCGATTGCCGAATACCTGACTGCGATTTTGGAGGATGACGACCCGGCCCTGCTCGCCGCCGCCTTAGGGGACATCGCCCGGGCTCGGGGTATGACCGAGATTGCCAAGGCGTCGGGGATCACCCGCGAAGCCCTTTACAAGGCCCTGCGGCCCGATGCCCAGCCTCGCTTCGAGACAGTCGCCAAGGTATGCCGGGCGCTTGGGGTGCGCCTGGTGGCGCAGCCGGTGGGGCCTGAACAGGTTGCTGGCGGGGCAGCGGCCTAGTCAGTTGAGCTGGATGCGCTGGCCCCAGGGGACCTGGGACTTGCCCTTGACCAGCCAGACCACGGGGTAGGGCGGCTCGACCTTGGGGAAGGCCCCGTCGGCGTCGGTGAAATAGACCAGCAGGTCCG